>CAYGUK010000020.1:0-47869 GCA_964352985.1 uncultured Legionellales bacterium | reverse complement strand
TGGGAATACCATGGATCCGCTCCATGACAAACGCATTTTTTTTAACATAAGGCCAGTAAACTTCTGGGATATAAAGTTGCCTTGAATTTGGAAAATTACGTCGTAATTGTGAAGCATTTGCTGCTTCCCGCATAAAATCTAATTCTTCTATTAAGCATCGTTCAAATTCTTTAACGACTTCTTGTGGTCGTAATCTTGAACCATCCGCCCAAAAATATTCTAACAATCTTGCGAAGGTATACATTAAGGAAACATCTCGTTTAATAATTTTTTTTATACCGGGCCTTAATATTTTAATCACGATTTCTTTATTATTACTTGCGAGTTTGGCAGAATGAACTTGAGCGATAGATGCTGATGCTAAGGGCGTTTCATCGAATTCAAAAAATATTTCATCAATTTCAGCATCGTAGACATCTTCAAGAATCGCGCGGGCGATTTTCCCGGAAAAAGGCGGGACTCTATCTTGCAATAATGCTAATTCTTTAGCGATATCTCTTGGTAGTAAATCACGACGAGTCGAAAGCATTTGGCCAAACTTTACAAAAATAGGGCCTAATTGTTCTAAGGCTTCACGCAATCGTTGTCCGCGAGGGCGTTTTTTTGCATGATAATAAAATGGATTTAAATACGCAAAAAACCGTAATGGCGCAAACCATCGTGTTGCAAATACAATCTGATCAATACCATGTTTAGCAAGAACGTAATTGATATATATTAAGCGAAAAAATTTAGTAATCGGTCTCACGCATTTGATTCCTTTAATTTTCGCTTGATGCGATTTATTTTTGCTTCCATTCTATCGATATCACTATGCAATACTGAAACATTACCACAAAATAATTCGAGCTCGGTTTTGCCGACAAGACATCTTGATTCTTCTTGTAAATATTCTGATAAATTCTGATTAAAATTATAATGTGTTTGTTTTACCCAGTCTCGAAAGTTGCGTGCTTGGAAGGCAACACCATGCGCGATAGTATCGCCTGTTAATTTAGCGAGTTTTTCTTCCCAATCAATATCCATTTGGGCAATGAGAGTTTTTAAATCTTGAGCAAGATCCATGTTACCACTAATACTAATTTCATCATCAATTTTAGTGTGACCTTGTAAGAGATTTAAGAGTGCGAAAGGTTTGCCAGAAATAGTGGTGTCTATTTCACTGTCATACTCGCTTGTGAGTTCGATGCCATCATCAATGAACATTAAATAATAAATTATGTTTAATTGTTTTATATCTATTTTTATTACTTTGCCAGAAAACTGCTTGAGACGATCTGATGTGAGTGAATCAAGTTTGATGATCTGATTAATCATCTTGCTTAGTAGTGGTAAACTTAAGTTGAGTATATTCATGCTTCACCTAATACTTATAACACGTATGGAGTGCAACGATACCAAAAGTGTAATTGCTATAACGGCAATCATCAAAGCCTGCTTCAATGACCATTTTTTTAAGTGTTTCTTGATCGGGATGCATGCGAATGGATTCAGCTAGATATTGGTAACTCTCAGCATCATTTGCCACGAATTTTCCTAACATCGGTAAGATATTAAAAGAATAAGTATCGTAAAGGGGTTTAACTAATTTATTAGTGGGTTTTGAAAATTCTAAAATCATTAATTTGCCACCCGGTTTTAATACTCGATACATGGAGCGTAAAGCCGTTTCTTTGTCAGTGACATTGCGTAAACCAAATGCAATGGTAATTAAATCAAAATGGTTATCGGTAAAGGGTAAACACTCCGCGTTAACATCAGCATAACTTAAGTTTTTAACTAAGCCTAAATTCGTTAATCTATCACGACCTGTGCTTAGCATCGCATAATTAATATCGGCTAATACGATGTGACCTTTTTCTTTGACTTTGGGATAAAATAATTTTGTTAAATCTCCTGTGCCACCTGCGAGATCTAAAATATTCGCAGTTGGCTTAACATTCGCACTAGCGATAGTTAAACGTTTCCATAAGCGATGTATGCCTAACGACATAAAGTCATTCATAATATCATATTTACTAGCTACAGATGTAAATACACCGGCAACTTTTTCCGTTTTTTCTTCAACGGGTATTTCTTGATAACCAAAGTGGGTGGTTTTTTCTTTATTCATATTCATCCTCATCATTCAATGATTGAGAATAACATGATGTCAGGCTAAGAAAAATAGTTCGTCAATATTCGATGGAAATTTACAGTCAATCTTCAAGGCGACAGTAAGCTGAGCTTAGAAAAAAATGAGAGAGAAATTACAGTTTAAGTGGGATGAGATTTTCAAGAATATTATACTCATTAAGGAGATTGATAAATGTCTTCTTGTTTTTACAATTAAATTTGTGTCGTAAGATATCAACATTATCTCTGATATTTAGCCAGGATAAGTTAAGATATTGGGCAATTTCTTTATAGTTCTTATCCAAATTTAAAAGATACATGATCATAACATCTCGTTTACAGATAGTGATAAATTCAAATGGGGGATCTAAATAAACGATATCATTTTCATAGTTAAGATATTGATCGATGTTTTTCAGAGTTGAATAAATTTCTAATTCTAAATTTTTTTCAGTTGAAAAAAATAAGTTTGGATTTAAATCATCATGATAAGTAATTTCATTAGTTATGTCATCTTGCGTTAAATAATTTATTAAATTAGCTTCAATATGATCAAGAACTATTTTCTTGTTTGTGTTAACAAACAGTACCTTCTCATTCCAAATTATTTTTGGGTTTTCATTTGGGATGGGAATTATATAATTTTGCAATATGGTGAATTAAATACGAGAATAATTACAATGATTACCGACTACGCAAAAATAAATGAAAATTTTTTAAAACCTACAATAAGTTCTTCAAAAAATAATAATGATACTACAATCCGAATTCACGACATATCTAACGAACTCATTAGTATGCTTTCAGAGCAACTGGTATGTGATTGTGAAATTTCTCTTACTCTTTCGATTAATAATAATATTAAATGTTATATTTCGAGTTTCTATGAAGTGGCAGATGAATATGTTAAAACTGGGTTGATACGGAGTAATTCAAAATCATATAGCAGTGGCTTTAATGGTAAGACCTATTATATTTATAATAACGATGATGAAATTGATACAGTTGATTTTTTGATTAATGATTTTTTTACACAACATAATCTGTTTCAAAATTATAGTATCTATCGTTCTTTTTCATCTTGTTCATTTATCTTTACGTTAATGACTAAAAACAAGGTTCCATTCTTAAATGATTTTTATAATGAAACGATAAATAAATTAGAATCATTTTGTGTCATATTAGTTCAAAAATATATGAATTTACTATCGTTATATGTTGATAGTTTAAACCAAGGTAGATTGCATGGCGCTAAGAAATTAATAGAAGACATGATGAAAGAACGGTTAGTTTATAAAAAAATTAAATTAACTAATAATGATAAAAATATTTTATACCTGTCATCATTAGGTAAAAATTCAAAAGAGATAGCCTTGATTCTAGGTTTATCACATGAAACAGTTGCAACATATCGCAAAAGAATTTTGCCTAAGCTAGGTGCAAAAAATATTGTTCATGCCGTTAAAATGGTCATGTTAAATGGTGAAATTATATAATTGCCGCAATATCTTTAGCAAAATAGCTAATAATCATATCGGCACCGGCTCGCTTAATGGCAGTGAGTGTTTCTAAAGCGACTTTTGTTTCATCCAACCAGCCATTTTTTGCTGCGGCTTTAATCATGGCATATTCTCCACTCACTTGATAAGCCGCAAGTGGAATTTCTGGGAAATGTTGTTTTGTTTTAGTGATCACATCGAGATAAGCCAATGCCGGTTTAACCATGATCATATCAGCACCTTCAGCGATATCAATTTCTGCTTCACGCAAGGCTTCGTTGGCATTAGCCGGATCCATTTGATGCGTTTTTCGATCACCAAAAGTTGGCGCAGAATTACCTGCTTCACGAAATGGGCCATAAAGCGCAGAGCTATATTTTATGGCATAACTTAAAATGGGTATTTGATAAAAATTTTCGCTATCCAGTGCTTCGCGAATGGTTGCAACGGCCCCATCCATCATGCCACTTGGAGCAATCATATCACTGCCGGCTTTGGCATGTGAAATGGCTTGTTTGGCTAAAAGTGCTAACGTTTCATCATTATCAACATCATTATTTTTTAGCACACCGCAATGCGCATGATCAGTATATTCACAACAACATAAATCTGTGATCACGAGTAACTCAGGATTGATATCTTTTATCGTTTGAATGGCTTGTTGGATAATCCCATTTTGATCATAAGCGCTTGAACCTATCTCATCTTTTTTTTCAGGTATACCGAAAAGTAAAACGGCTGGAATATCGGCATGGGTGATAGTGGTAATTTCTTCTTGAAGTTGATCAATCGATAATTGAAATTGTCCAGGCATCGAAGAAATTTCATTTTTAATATTTTTGCCATGATGGATAAATAAAGGATAAATAAAATCATGTGGAGTCAACGTTGTTTCTCGCATTAATTGTCTAATTTTAGGATGATGACGTAAACGACGTAAGCGATGATTAACGATAACTTGATTCATGAGAGCAATCCATTAGTGATGATTTTAAAAGTGATAAGTATAACCAATTTTTTATCTTGATAGAAAGAGAAATGATTTAGTCAGAAAAATTAAATGCTCACATCTTAGAAGGTTTTCGATGTGAGCATTGAAACATTATAAGATATATTGACTTAAGTCTTCGTCTTTAGCCAAATCAGTTAAGTGCTTGTTAACATACTCAACGTCGATAACAATTTCATCGCCACTATGATCAGCAGCGGTAAATGAAATATCTTCAAGCAATCTTTCAAGCACAGTCGACAAACGACGAGCACCGATATTTTCTGTTTGCTCGTTCACCTGCCAGGCGACTTCAGCTATGCGTTGAACTGCTGCCTCATCAAATTTAAGATTAACGTTTTCCGTGCCCATTAATGCGGTATATTGTTCCGTTAAAGACGCATGCGGTTCAGTTAAGATTCGAACAAAATCTTCTGTTTTTAAGGGATTTAATTCAACTCGAATCGGTAAACGCCCTTGTAATTCAGGAATTAAATCAGACGGTTTTGATAAATGAAATGCGCCAGATGCAATAAATAAAATATGATCGGTTTTAATCATACCGTGGCGAGTCGAAACCGTACAACCTTCAACGAGTGGTAATAAATCACGTTGCACACCTTCGCGTGATACATCACCTCCGCGGTGTTCGTGATTGTGAGCGACTTTATCTAACTCATCAATAAACACAATACCGTTTTGTTCAACATTTTCTAATGCTTGGCTTTTTATTTCATCTTCGTCAACTAATTTTGCGGCTTCTTCCTCTTGCACAATTTTAAGTGCTTCTTTGACTTTCATTTTGCGTGTTTTAGTACGACCGGTATTTAAATTTTGGAACATGCCTTGTAGTTGTGACGTCATTTCTTCCATGCCGGGAGGTGCCATAATTTCAACACCAACTGGTGTTTGTGCGACATCAATTTCAACTTCATGTTCATCTAATTCATGATCAAGTAATTTACGACGGAATAATTTACGTGCTGAAGTATCTTCACGTTCAGTAACGGGTTGATGCTCGAATGCACCACGCGCAGGTGGTACAAGACAATCTACAATTCGTTCAATAGCTGCTTCTTCAGCACGAGAACGTACTTTTTCCATTGCTTGTTCGCGTGTCATTTTAACTGACATATCAACTAAATCACGAATAATAGAATCCACATCACGACCGACATAACCCACTTCGGTAAATTTAGTGGCTTCAACTTTGATGAATGGCGCATTGGCTAATTTTGCTAATCGTCTGGCGATTTCAGTTTTACCAACACCAGTAGGACCAATCATTAAAATATTTTTTGGTGTAATTTCACCACGTAAAGCTTCATCTACTTGCATGCGGCGCCAGCGATTACGGAGCGCAATAGCAACAGCTCTTTTTGCATCTTTTTGACCAACGATATATTTATCTAATTCGGAAACGATTTCTTTTGGGGTCATCACAGTCGACATAAATTGGATTCCTATTTTTCATCAAGAGTTAATTCTTCAAGGACGATATTATGATTCGTATAAATACAAATCCCTGCAGCGATATTTAACGATTTTTCAACAATTTCTTTTGCAGATAAATCTGTATTTTCCAGTAAGGCAAGGCCCGCAGATTGCGCAAAGGGTCCACCAGAACCGATTGCGATTAAACTATTTTCAGGTTCAATCACATCACCATTACCAGTGATGATTAATGATGCTGTGCTATCAGCAACAGCAAGTAGCGCTTCAAGTCGTCTTAACATGCGATCAGTTCGCCAATCTTTTGCAAGTTCTACGGCGGCTCGCGTTAAATGTCCGGAATGTTTTTCTAATTTACCTTCGAAACGTTCGAATAATGTAAACGCATCTGCTGTGCCACCGGCAAATCCGGCAATGACTTTATCATGATAGATCCGACGAATTTTACGTGCGTTACCTTTCATAATAGTGTTACCCAGTGAAACTTGACCGTCACCTCCTATCACAACACTATTACCACGACGTACCGACATTACGGTGGTGCCTCGATATTGTTCCAAAATTATTACCCTTTTTCTATTGGTTAATTGAACTAATATGTGGGATGGAATCGGTTTTTCAAGGGAAAGAGGTTAAAGTGCTAGGATTAAACAAGTGTATTAATAAGGTGCACATTAAATTATCCCACTTTTATCGCCAAAAAGCCGGACATAATTAAATAAATGCAGCATAAATAATTAAATTAACTAGCGTGACCATAATACCTAAGCGACTAAATTCCCAAACACTAAACGCATGTGTGGATCGTTTTTCTGCATTTTGCAAAATTATAATATTACTGGCTGCGCCAAAGATTAATAAATTTCCGGCAATCGTTGCGCTTGCTGCCAGTGCGAGATAATGGTTAGCAGCAACATTAGAATGAGTGAGCAAGGGTATATAAAGTGCTACGAGGGGCACATTCGACATGAGTTGGCTGAGTAATACGCCGATGATCAAGATAGCATTGATACTAGTCACATCAATATGTGACTGACTAATCCAATGTTGAAAAATCCCTTTATCCCAAACACTTTGCATAATGATAAACATACCAGTGAAAAACAATAGTGTTCCCCAATCGATATTTTTTAGAATGGATAGACGATTTCGACTAAATAAAATAATCGGTAATGCTGTGATAAGTGCGATTACACTAAAATCTAAATTAATCTCAGCATGCATTTCATCTAAAATTATTTTGCTAAGAATTAAGATCACCATAATGGCAAGACTAATTTTACTTAAATTAGCATCATGTTTGTTGATGATACTAATCGGTTGTATTTTGCTGAGTGGTGTGAGTAAAGTTTTTCGATAAAATAAAAAAACAATCAAACCTGTAAGCATTAAATTTATAATAGTGGGTAAGGCGAGTGTTTTTATAAAAGCTAAAAAAGAGGATGTAAACGGACCTTGTGTGGCGATTAATAAATTTTGCGGATTTCCAATTGGACTTAAAATACTGCCGACAGTAATGCCAAAAGCTAAACTTAATAATAATGGTGTGATCAATGCTTTTTCTTTGCGACAGAGTTGCAGGATTAATGGTGTGCCAATGATTGCCGTGGTGTCATTCATTAATATAGCCGAACCTAAACCCAAAACCGTAAAAACAATAATTAAAGCTTGAACACCATTTTTGACTTTTGCGAATAGTTGCTCAGTAATACGTTCTAAAAAACCGGAACTTTCTAATGTTTCTGCCAAAATAAAAACACCGAATAAATATCCCAATACTTCAAAATTTATTGCGTGCCAGGCAGTAGAAACAGTGGATTGGCCAGTGAGTAAAATGAATATCGCACCTGAAATCATTAAACTCCAAATAGGTAAACGAAATGGCAATAAGCCACGAAACAGGATGCCAATTAAAACGAGAATTAATATACAAAAAGCAATCACGTTATCAATCCCTTTTTCCATAATGGGAAGGTTAATCTAAAGAGAATAACTGAGTTGATTATGACACACAAGATTTGATAAGTGTTTAGTCACTTCAATTATTTTCTTGGGATTAATATAACATGCGATATATTTTTTGAAATTAATTCTTCACGTAATGCTATATTACCTGGTGAGCCTAAATCATCTTTTAATAGATAATCTTGATAACTCGGATGCTGTAGTAAATGATAAACTCCAACAAAAATTCTTATTTGGCTCGCAAAAGGTTTATAACGTAATATCGATTCTAGCATGTGTTGATTGGTTGAATTGATATAATTATTTAATGATCGCATATACTTGATCAACTCTTGCTGTGAGGAAGATCGATAACCAAACCACCGATACATAAATCGATAAAAACCTAAATTCTGTTTGATATCTTGAAGATGAGTAAAATATGTTGATCCCAATTTTTGATGTTGACGCATAAGACGAATGGATCTTAAACGATTCCACGTGTCACATAAGTAATCATCACCAGGTGGTATCCGAAGTGTATAACCACTTTGGTGATGGAATTGATACCTGTTACAACCAGTAATCACCTCAAAATCAGGGTGCTCAAATAATACAACATTATATTTTGGTGCGGGTGAATAAGTGACATGAGATAATTTAGATAATAAAGTATTTGCGTAATGAAGATGATGAGCACGATCATGAAAGTTTAAAAAAAATAAAACATCAGCATCGAGAATAGTGGCGCCTGGCGGATAAGCAATAGGAGTAAATAATTCATCGACAGTTTGTAATGCGCTAGTTTTTGTTTGAGTGTCGCATGTGAGTGGGATTGTAGGAAAATATGAATCAGTAAATTCCACATTTGGACAGGTAGATTGTTGTTCTGAAGTAGTTGTTTGGGCAAATCCCACCACAATCAAAAAATTAAATATTAATGCCCCACTCGCTATTTTGACTAAATTATCGTAGGTAAAAAATGTTGATACTGGCTTTGAAGTGTGAACACTTGATTGAATTTTTTCTTTCAACGAGCTAGTCATTTCATCTATTATTTGATTAAACATTTTTAATTTTTGACTTTCATAAACATAACTAAAGGCGCCATAACAATAATCTATTCGTTCAAATTTACCTGGAAATGACACATTTCTGGTATTAATATAAAGTCTTAATATTTTTAAATAAGGTAATAATTCACTTGGGGAGTATTTTCGATTTAACATCAATAGATCGAGTTGTAAAATATTGGGTTCATTAGTTGCGATATAACGACTAAATATCTTAAGTAAAGTTTTCGCCAAGTCTTTTTCAAATTTTATATCGGGGTAACGACGTTTAAAATATTTCTCAAAGTTTTTTAAATGCATTTTTTTACCTATGCGGGTCTATTTATTATTATTCGGAAAATAATGACATAATATTTTATAAAATACTATTCTCTATTCTACGTAGATTATCACGAGCAACTTTAAGTAATATTTACGGGATGATTTTCTAGAAGAAGTCACTATTTTTTAAATTATTAGGTTGGGAAATGACGAATCAAACTTTTAATTTTATTTGCAAGCAATCGTTTTTGATCTGTCTCAGCCGTGTTTTTTGTTTGATAAGGGCCAACTAGAACGCGAAACCAAGTTTCATTATTGGCAAGCCCTTTTGTGACATCAACATTAAATCCCAACAAAGTGAGCTCGGCTTTTAATCTATCTGCGTCAGTTGCTGCGCGAAAAGAAGCAACTTGCAAAAAGAATTGTTCTTTACTAGGAGATTCTTTGATGGCGGCTTGATCTTGTCTTTGCACTTGTTGTTTGGCTTGTTCTGCGAGATAACTATCAGACGTTTTTACTTTTTGATTGGGGAGCAGAGTGTAAAATGAAAAACGTGGCATAGGGGGTTGTTTTTCGGTTGTGACTTTCTTAGTAACAACGGTGGGTTTGTTATGGTTGAGATATTGATTTAATGAGTGAGTGACAGTTTGTCGGTGTTGATAAATATATAACCCCACAGCCGCAACAAATCCAAGCGTAATACCTAAAAATAATAATTTCCAGGAGGATTGGCGTTGTGATTTTACAGGCGAGCGCATTCTCGGACTGCTTGATGTCCGCTTCTTGGGCCTTGATGTTGACTGACTTTTTTTCTTAACCATTACATTGATTCAAATTTTTAATACCTAATAACTTTAATCCATTCGCTAAAACTTGTTTAACTGCAAAGATAAAACTCAAGCACAGATAGCCCAAGTCTTTTTCCTCGGTTAGGGTTTTATGTGCATTGTAATAATTATCGAAGTTATTTGCTAGCTCTCTTAAATAAAGCGCAAAAACACGCGGATGAAAACGCTGAATTACGGTAAGCACAGTATCTTTATAACGAATCAATAAATGATTGATATAAGTTTTACATTGTTGAGAGATAAAATTTTCAATTAGGATTTTCATTCTATTTGTCCTAATTTTTTTAGCCATTTATGTAGACGATTACGATTCACATGAAAATCTTTCTTTCCGTATTTTGAACGACTATAAAGCGCGATAGAAGAAGCATCACTCGCGATATCGATTAATTCGACACTGATAAAATCAGGAAAGCGAAATATAAAAGATCGAGCAACGTATTCGCGTTTTAAACAATCATCTGAGCTTAATAGGCATGTAACGCGTTTACAACCCGCAATAAGTGTATCAAATTTCTCTAATAATACTTGAACGGAAAAATCAAAAATAGGTGCGACCTCATGAGGAGGGACATTGCAAAAATTACGAGGGGTAATCAAACAAAAATTATTTTCCCTAGGTAATTGTAATTGATGAAAACCACAAAATTCATTTTTTTTCAAGGTATTAACCTATTGATATTGATAAACTTCGATACGCGCTGGTGGCGTATTAAACCAAATACGTTTTTGATATATCCGATTTAAATTATTAATTTCATGTCCTGAGTGATCGGTAAAGCTATAAGTAAATTGCACCAGGATATTGCCAGGATTGAGGAGTGAATCAATTTCATGTGAAATGTTTTTAACAACTTCTTTGGGCAATGATCGTAAGGGTAAGCTCGATATAATACATTCAACGGGTAAGGTTTCATCTTTTAATATCTCAGTTAAATGTTGAGCATCACCATTAATAATTTGAACATTTGGAAAACGGATCCGCAAATGCTTGGCTAAGTCGTGGGATTGTTCGATGACACGAAGATTTTGGTGTGGAAATTTTCGCTTTAAAATAGCATGGGTAACAACACCTGTGCCGGCACCTAATTCTAAGACTAAGCCTTTTACATTGTGGGGAATTTGCTTTGCCATGTTTCGTGCAAGCGCTCTTGAACTTGGCCAAACTGCACCGACGGCACCAGGGTTTGCTAAGGCTTCTTTAGCAAATAAAGAAAGTCCAGAACGCTTAAACGGTTTGAGTAAAAATCGCATATTAAAGAAATTACCTTAATTCCATTTTTCTAAAGTGGTCATCTTAACCCAATCCTTGGGTGGTAAAAAGAAGTTCATGAGTCTTTCTTCGTCACTACCGAGTGATGGTTGCCAATCATAGCGATAATGAACAACAGGTGGTAGTGACATTAATATTGACTCAGTACGACCATTAGATTGTAAACCAAATAAAGTGCCTCTATCGTAAACTAAATTAAATTCAACATAACGGCCACGACGATAACATTGAAAGTCTTTTTGTTGATCGGTGTAAGGTTCATCTTTGCGTTTTACTAATATCGGTTTGTACCCTGTTAAAAAACTATCTCCCACACTTTTAATGAAGTTAAAGCAAGTGTCAAAATCAAATTGATTAACGTCATCAAAAAATATTCCGCCAATGCCCCGCGCTTCTTGTCGGTGTTTAATATAAAAGTAATCATCACACCATTTTTTATATTGTGGATAAAGGTGCTCACCAAACGGAACACAGGCTTTTTTAGCATTTTGATGCCAGTGAACACAGTCTTCAATATAACCGTAATAAGGGGTTAAATCATAACCACCACCGAACCACCAAACGGGTGCTTCATTTTCTTTTTCGGCAATAAAAAATCTTACGTTCATGTGAACTGTGGGCGCTTTTGGATTTCTGGGATGAATGACTAGCGAAATGCCTAAAGCTTGAAAAGAA
This sequence comes from uncultured Legionellales bacterium, assembly GCA_964352985.1. GTDB lineage: Bacteria > Pseudomonadota > Gammaproteobacteria > JAHCLG01 > JAHCLG01 > CAYGUK01. The sequence continues at coordinate 35,741 of CAYGUK010000020.1, read as the reverse complement.
CGACCTGCGAGTTCTGGTCTTGAAGCCGATGCGCTTGGTGGTAATGTTGTGCCAAACACATGAGAGAAATTAACACCGCCTCGCTCAATGACTTCACCATTTTCTAGTACGCGTGAAATACCACCGCCCCCTTCAGCACGTTGCCAAGTATCTGTTGCGAAATTTTGGCTATTCTCGATAGCTTGTAACTCGCTACAAATTTTATTTTGCAGATTGATGAGATAAGTTTTTATTGGGGTGACATCCATGGGTATCTCGCTTTTAACTAAACTTGTAACAAAGTTTAATCGAAATTACCCATGGATAAAATGATCTAAGACAATTGTTTAGTTTAAATTGGCCGAAATTGAATTTTTTGTGTTTGTTCGACTTCTACTTGATGTTGACTTTCAAGAATGCGTAATTCCATTGTTAGAGGATCAATCATTAAAGTGATACCGTATTGGCTTTTTTGACTTTGTGTTGGAGGTGTAAAATCTTCCTCATCATCAAATTCAAATTGCAATCCATCTGTTTCTTGCTCTAAATTAGATTCTGCAACAGAAACTAACATGGAAAAAAGTATCCAGTTAGTTTGTCCATTTGTCATCAAACCTAAACGAGAATTAGATAATTTAAACAGGAAAAATAATAGATCTGATAAATTAAATTTGGAATGGGCATTAGCCATTGACTCTACAACTTGCCACCGATGTTTGTCTATATGGTTGGGATCGTTATTAATAAATTGAGAACTGAGATATTGACGAACATAAGTAAAATAACTGTCTAACGCTTTTATGACAAATTCATTTCCAATTAATATTTGTTTTGGAATGCTAGGATATTGTTGGTTTTTTGTGATATCTAGAGGAGTTCTTCTCTTTTTTGAGGTTGTTTTTTGTTTAGGTTTCGGAGGGATTGTTAACCACCAATTACCTTCAATTTTAGAAAAATCCCCTTTTGGGCTTTGATAACTACCTACTGGAATATAATTATCACTATCTTCTTCAGTGTGATGTGATGGGGTAGGATAAATATCAATCGGATTTGATCTATGTGACAGGGCTCCATCAGATTTACTGCGAACTCTTTGCTGATTCATTAGGCCATTTAATGCTGAATAATATTTTTTTCTTATTCTTTGAGCTTCTGCATCTGCATCTGCATCACTCTTGATTCGACGTCTTAATACACCCGTTTCTTCACCCATCATCTTTTTCTACCTTTTATTAACAAACTAACTCCATAGATATTAAAATATCTATAACAATAACATTGATATAATAATTATGATTTAAAAAACATGCGGTGCTTAAATCAAAGTATAAATATTGATGCTTAACTCATTATGACAAGTTATTTTAATTAATAAAAAACCGAAAAAAAGTTATCTAATTTTTTTCATGCCATCTCTAGGATCGTAAATGGATGTCGGTTTCGATAAATCACCTAATGCGCCAGGAATAATTAAATCAATTTTGTCACCAAAAATAGTTTCGACTTCTTCGTATGATTTTGCGGGAGGTTCAGTTGAAATATTGGCACTTGTTGAAATTAAGGCTTGTTGATATTTAATCGTTAATTGACTGGCGATGGGATGTTGACTCACGCGAATAGCAATAGAGCGATGATTGCCTGTCACCCATTTGGGCATATTATCGTTAGCGTCAAGTAAAAAAGTATAGGGGCCAGGCCAATAGCCTGATAAGGTAGCTAAAATTTCATCAGTTATATTTTTCGTATAGTGTGGGAGAAACGTGATATCAGGAATCAAAATGATTAACCCTTTATCAACCGAGCGTTGTTTAATGGTTAATAATTTTTTGACTGCTTGCTCATTAAACGGATCACACCCTAAACCGAATACTGCTTCAGTGGGATAAGCGATGATACCACCTTGTTGTAAGATATTGATAGCTTGATTAACCATTGTTTACTTTTTGTTTTAAAAAAAGAATTATGACTTGCTTTAAAATGCGCTGCAAGCCTTTAATGAGAGATAAAATGCTGTTTATTCGGATTGAAACTATATAACATGACATTGAATATCCTACAAGTTAATCAGTTTTCTAGTATTACATCATTATTTTTAACGAGCTAAAATAAGTAAACAATAACCATAAGGAGAAACACCATGCTTAGTTTCATAAATGCTAGCAATTCTGAACGTTTAAGAATTATTCATGACAAAACGAATAATGAATTTCTTTTAGTTTTTGTGTCACAGCTTTGTTTGGAAAGTGTTAAAAAAGTGACAACTGCAGAAGAAATATCCCATGAACTATCAATAAGAGATAGAACTAATTTGGAACTTGAGGATATTTTTACAACAGATACCGATATAAGTAAATCCGACTATGTTGTTCTAAATCGTGCCGGCCATGTTATTACTGCAATGAATTTGCTGGCGTTATTTAAATCTTCTTCTGCAGATAAGCTAGAGTTAGCTGAATGCGAGCGTGCGGCAATAGAAGAGATGGATAAGAGAAGCCATAGTTTATCTATGGATATGTCTTAGTAATTGGCTGAATAACTATTCCATCGGTTCGCTAAATCGACATTCCTTTTGTGGACAGACTTTTTCTGAACCGCGGCTTTTAGTAATTTTAATGGATAAAATCGGCCATGAACATTTGGGACAAATTTCTTTAATGGGTTCATTCCAAATGGCATAAGTGCAATCAGGGTAATTTTGACAGGAATAAAATATTTTTCCACGACGTGATTTACGTTTTAAGATGTTACCCTTTTTGCACTCGGGACATTGCACGCCAGTATCTTCTGGTTTTTCCAGTGGTTCCATATGATTACAATCAGGATAACCTGAACAACCAATAAATTTACCGTAACGACCCACTTTAATAACTAAGTCACGGTTACATTCGGGACATTTTCGATCAGCGACAATTTCAGGTTCTGAATTATCTGAGTCGGGATCAAGTGATCGCGTATAATCACATTCAGGATAACCCGGGCAGCCAACAAATCGGCCGCGTTTTCCGAGACGAATCGATAATTGCTTTCCGCATTTAGGACAATTTTCATCGATTTCTTCTGTGGTCACATCTTTGCGATCCACATTTTCTTGTACATAATTGACTTGCTTAATAAAAGGTGACCAGAATTCTTTAAGAATTGGGATCCAGGGTTTTTCACCACGAGATACTTCATCGAGTGTATCTTCAAGATTCGCTGTAAAACCATAATCGACATATTGCGTGAAATGCATGGTTAAAAAACGATTTACAATAATGCCCACATCAGTAGGGTGAAAACGTTTATTATCAAGAATTGCATAACCTCTATCTTGTAACGTTGAAATAATCGTTGCATAAGTTGAGGGTCGGCCGATACCAAATTCTTCTAAAGCTTTAACAATTGTAGCTTCACTGTAACGTGGTGGTGGTTCAGTAAAATGTTGTTCGGGACGAATTTGTTTTAAATTAATTTCATCACCTTCTTCCATCGGTGGTAATAATTTTTGGCCATCAGTATCTTGTTTTTTATTATCGTCAGTGTCTTCTTGATAGACTAACATAAATCCGGGATCTGCAATGGTTGAACCATTGGCACGAAAACGATTACCTTTACCACAGGCAAAATCAACCGCGACAGCATCAATCGTCGCATGGATCATTTGACAGGCGACAGTTCGTTTCCAAATTAAATTATAAACTTTAAATTGATCAGCCGATAAATGTGATTTAATGGAATCGGGTGTTAAGTGAACCGATGTAGGGCGAATCGCTTCGTGCGCTTCTTGGGCATTTTTAGATTTAGTTTTAAAGATTCTCGCTTCTTCGGGTATATTTTCTTTACCATATTGTTTTTCGATAAAACCCCGAATATCTTCCACGGCTTCTTGTGCAAGATTAACCGAGTCTGTTCTCATATAAGTGATTAAACCAACATTTCCGTCACCTAAATCTATCCCTTCATAAAGTTGTTGTGCTGTGCGCATGGCACGTTTTGCACTAAAGCCTAATTTTCGCACTGATTCTTGTTGCAATGTAGATGTAATAAATGGTGCCGTGGGATTACGCTTGCGTTGTTTTTTCTCTACTTTGCTAACGATTAATTTGCCGTTGGCATTTTTTTCTAAGACTTTTTTAGTTTTTAATGCTGGTTCTTCCTTTGTGCTGGTAAATTGCTCGACTTTTTCACCATCAACTTCAACTAATTTTGCGACGAATTCATCACTTTCAATATTTAAGTCTGCTTCAATCGTCCAATATTCTTTGGCAATAAAATCGTCGATTTCTTTTTCGCGTTCGACAATTAACCGTAGTGCAGGTGATTGCACTCGACCTGCTGATAAACCTCGGCGAATTTTTTTCCATAATAAAGGTGATAAATTAAAACCAACAAGATAATCTAAAATTCGTCGAGTTTGTTGCGCATTAACTAAATCCATTGATATATCACGAGGATGAAGCATAGCCTCGGTAATAGCAGATTTGGTAATTTCATGAAACACGACGCGCTTGACGTCTTTATCTTTGAGCACACCTTTTTCTAGTAACACTTCATAAACATGCCAAGAAATGGCTTCACCTTCTCTATCAGGGTCAGTCGCGAGATAAAGAATATCAGCACTCTTCATTGCTTTGCGAATAGCCTCGAGATGTTTGGCATTGCGTTCGATAATTTCATATTTCATGGCGAATTCATGTTCAGTATCAACAGCACCTTCCTTGGGTAATAAATCTCTGACATGGCCATAAGACGCTAATACTTCAAAACCTTTACCTAAATATTTTTTGATGGTTTTTGATTTTGCTGGTGATTCTACAATTACTAATCCTTTACTCATCGTTTAATGTAACCCGCCATCTTTTTCAGTGAGAATAAATTCTTCCATTAATGCTAATTCAGATTCATGATTAGGCGAATTAAATAACACCATTAACACCACCCATTTAATTCTAGAAATATCAATTTCTTCACCATCCAACGCCATTGCCCTGTCTATGACTGTTTCACGGGTAATCGGATCGAGTATATTTATTTCTGTTAAGAAATGAATAAAGCCTGTTCCTTCTACCGTTAATTTTGCGACTTCCATTTTGGTGAAAACGCGTGTGGTGGTGAGCTTATTGGTGCCTAATAATGATTCGCTATTTTGCAGTTCGCTTAAACCATCTAGCCAATGAAAGGCATTGTGAATTTCAGATAAATTAAATCCTTGTACTTGCAGTTCAGCAAGCAACTCATCGTGATCGCGTTTTAAATCGCAATTTTTTTCCATATAGTTTTCAAACAAATACATTAGCACGTCTATCATTTTATTAATCTTTATTACTTTGCATGAGGTTAACTTACTCTATCTAAATTCATTTTTCTAGTATTGCCATAATAAATGCTGACGGCACATAAAAATTGCAATATAACAGATGTGTTGGAAATAAAGAAATAGTTATTTTCTGATATAACCGTTTCTGGATTCGATAATTAAATCTCTGAGGAGTAAAGATTGCAGCGTCTCATTCACCATTTGTGGGTTTTGCTGACTTAATAAGATCAGGGATTCAACATCGATTTCATCATAGTTGATGAGATCGTAAACGGTTTTTTCTGGTTTTGATAATGTGGGTTTTGCAACTTGTGCGGTTGATATCATTGGATGAGTATTGCTAATTTGCAACTCTTCTAATATATCTTGGCTGGATTCAACTAACTTGGCACCTTGCTTTATTAATAAGTGACAGCCTTTACTTTGAGGGTGATGAATGGATCCTGGAATAGCAAAAACTTCACGGTTTTGTTCAAGCGCACATCGAGCTGTAATTAGTGAACCGCTTTGTTTTGCGGCTTCAACCACTAAGGTACCTAAACTTAAGCCACTTATAATACGATTACGCTGAGGAAAATGATAAGGGCGAACACCCGTCGCCGGATGAAACTCAGACAAGATAACACCATTTTCCCGAATTTTAACTGCAAGATCTCGATTTTTAGCGGGATATATCTGATTTAATCCCGTCCCCATCACGGCAATCGTGGGATGATTAACACTTAATGCACCTAAATGCGCATGACTATCGATACCATCAGCCAAGCCGCTGGTGACAATAAGCCCATTTTGACTTAAATTCGCACTAAATTGGTGTGCTGTTTGCTTCCCGTGATATGAAGGGTGACGAGTGCCAACAATGGCAATTTGTGGTTTTTCCAGTAATGAAATTTCACCTTGCGCGTAAAGCATTAATGGTGGAGACGCAATTTTTTTTAACAATGTAGGATAGTTGGAATCGGATAAAGTAATAAGGTGATTGCCAGGGCGTTCTGCCCAGGTTAATGTTTCTTCAATACTTTGCCAAGGTGGATTCGTAATCGCTTGGCAAGTTTTATCTGCTAAGCCCAAATGCTTTAACTCAGCCAAAGATAAATTAAATAACTCAGCAAGGACTACCGATTTATCTATAATGGATTGTATTGTAGCAAAGCCTAAACCCGGAATGTGTGATAAGACTATCCAAGGATAGGCTTGATTGGAATGGTTCAATGTCTTCATTATTTGTCTTACTAAATTAACCTAAAAATTTGTATTTTGTCCCAAGTTAAAACTTGAGTAAATTTACACGTGGGTAATTTCAATTCTGATTAAAAACCCCGAGACGTGTCTCGAGGTTTTTGTAAACTTTTTATTTATACGAACCTTCAAACTTACTTGCAACATCGTATTGTCCTTCGTCGGGATTTGTTACTTTATCGCCGACATGAATGGGCAATTGCGCATCCATGATCAAGACATAACTGACATATTCAAAGGTACGATAAACTAATGCTTGTCCTGCTTTTTGATCAGGTAAGGTTACGCGCATGCGTTTCGCGGGTTCTACAGGATCAATAATTGTTTTTCCGTGACGCATGACTTCAAGCACATCACCGACTTTTATTCCTTCTGCGCGACCTCTATCTATTACGATCGATGTGTATTCACCAATTTGAGTAACACCATCACCCAATACACCGATAATATCACCATTAACCGGTACATCTGGTGCTTTAGGCATGAAGTTTTTCGTAAAATCTTGATCGTCTGCGGGTAGTAATCGGTCACCCACTAAAATTTCGATTGGGCTATCTGTTATTTCTAAAATGGCGGGATCGCCTGGTTTTTGCAATTGTGCCTGTCCAATATAAGAACCTTCCCAACCTAAAGATTCTTTTGTTTCTGGATCAACATAATGTTGACCTAAACGATAAATTGAAAATGTTTCTATTGAACGATCAAAAATCGATCGCACATAAATTTGATTACGCGCCCCTCCAGTAATATGTTCACCCACAAATGAAATAACATAGGGTGCACTACTTAACATATCACGATTGACTACCCGAGACTTAGATAAAAAAGTTTTAATGGCATTAATTGGAATGGTGGGAATAGGTTCTTTTAAAGGTAAAATACGAGTATGAGGTGATAATCTAACAGTGCCACCACGCAGTAAACTTAATCTTGGTCTACCATTTAATAAGTGTAATTCGAGAATATCACCAGGATATAACTCTGCGGGATACGTAATTTGAGGATTACCCTCCCATAATTGATGCCATTCCCAAGGATATTTTAAAAATCGATTGGCAATTCCCCATAAGGTATCACCGGGTTTGACCACATAACGATAGGGATGGCCGTGTCTCAATCTCACTTGAGAAAAACAAACTAAAGGTAGTGCAAAAAGACAAATAAGTATTACTAAAAAACGTTTCATTACTTTCATCCCTAATCCGTTGAAGCTTTAGTTTATCGAATCTTAACCTAGTTTGTCATCTGACTTATGACATGTTATTAAATAGGACAAAAACGATAATAATGAAACGAGAAAAATTTTATGTATAATGGCGTTCTTATATATCTGGAGAGAATATGAAACAGTTAAATTGCTTATTTGCCGGCACGCCACTTTTTGCTAAACAGGTATTAGAAGAATTGCTATCTTGTCATCATAATATTATTGCAGTTTACACCCAACCTGATAGACAAGCTGGACGTGGTCGTAAAGTAAAAGCGTCAGAGGTTAAAACGTTAGCTGTTTCACATGAGTTACCGATTTATCAACCTGTTTCGTTAAAAAATGAAGCCGAAAATATTAAAGCATTAAAGCCAGATGTCATTATTGTTGTCGCTTATGGATTATTTTTACCGCAATCTATTTTAGACATTGCGCCCTGTATCAATGTTCATCCCTCGTTATTACCAAGATGGCGAGGAGCAGCACCTGTGCAACGTGCTATTTTAAATAATGATCAAAGAACCGGTGTTTCGATCATGGCAATGAATCAACGTTTGGATGCGGGACCTGTGTATAGTCTTGAATATTGTGATATTGATATTACAGATAACGGCGAAACGTTATCAAATAAATTAGCCGATTTAGGCGCTAAAATGTTAATTAGCGTTTTAGATAATTTTGCGCTAGGCACGTTAACATCGACACTACAAGATGAAAACTTTGTTACTTACGCAGAAAAAATTAATAAAGCTGAGGCCATTATTAATTGGTCACAAAGTGCGACAGATATTCATTGTAAAATTCGGGCATTTAATCCAACACCAGTTGCTTTTACTTATTTCAATCATGAAGCAATCCGTATTTATCAAGCAGATATTTTTAATGCCGAGCATGATGAAATGCCAGGTACAATTTTGAATTGTACTAAAAATGGTGTTGATGTCGCTTGTGGCGAAGGATTGTTACGCATTAACGAAATGCAATTCCCTGGCGGGAAAAAACTATCAAGTCACGATATTTATAATGGTAAAGCAAAAATATTACAACAGGGTTATCAATTTGAAAATCAATAATCGTTTACAAGTTATTTTACTCATTGATGAGTTACTCACTAAAAAAAAATCATTAACTGAATTACAGCAAAAATATGCGAGAGATTCTGCGCTAGATAATGCCTGGCTTAAAGAAGTGAGCTTTGGTGTTTGTCGGTGGTATACGCAATTAAAATTTATCATTGATAAATTATTACAAAAACCATTTACCGGTAAAAATCAAATTATAGAAGTCGCAATAATGATTGGATTATATCAACTACTTTATATGCGAGTGCCTTCTCATGCTGCTGTCAGTGAAACAGTGAATGCGGTAAAGCAACTAAAAAAACAATGGGCGGTGTCATTAGTCAATGCAGTATTGCGAAATTTCGAGCGTCAAAAAGAAAAAATTTTACTAGAATTTGATCGGTCTGCGACATTTTCACATCCAACATGGTTATTAAATAAAATATCTGATGAAGATATTCTAAATGAAAATAATCGACCCGCACCTTTAAGTCTACGAGTAAATCTTAGAAAAACAACACGGGATGATTTCTTAAAAAAACTACGGGATAAAAATATAGAATTTTTTGATGAGGCAATAGTGCCCTGCCATGTCATGTTAAAAAAGCCGATGCCAGTCACAGAGATCCCGGGTTTTGATGAAGGCTTATTTAGCGTTCAAGATGCGGCTGCGCAATTAGCGGCATATTTGTTACCTGTTCAGAAAAACAGCAAAATTTTAGATGCTTGTGCTGCGCCAGGTGGAAAAACCAGTCATATTTTAGAGAAAAATCCAGATGTAAAACTCACTGCAGTCGATAATAATGAACAGCGTTTAAAACGAGTTCGTGAAAATTTATCACGCTTACAATTAAATGCAAATGTAATTGCAGCTGATATTATGGATATTGAATCATGGTGGGATGGAGAAGTATTTGATGCGATTTTATTAGATGCGCCCTGTTCCGCAACAGGCGTGATTAGACGACATCCTGATATTAAAATTTTACGACAAGAAAGCGATATCAAACACTTAGCTGAACTTCAGGTACAATTATTAGAGAAAATATTGAGGGTATTAAAACCGGGCGGAGTGTGTTTATATGTAACATGCTCAGTTTTAGAAGAAGAAAATGATGCTATAATAATGCAATTTGTTAAAAAGAATTCGTCAATAACAGCAATACCTCATTTACCTAATAACATTAATAAAGCATTACTGAATGTTCAAAAAGGATTTTTTGGTTGGCAGCTTCAAACAAGTTTTACGCATGATGGCTTTTATTACGCGCTTTTAAAAAAATCAGAATGAATTTATTAATATAAAGCAAGACATAATTTCTTAATAATGATTTGATTATATAAAAAAAACATCATATTTTCAGTTTGTTGCACTTGATTTTTTTTGATGAAATAAAAAAAATTTATGTGTTACAATGCTTAGACATAGAATATTATTAATTTTGAGATACTACAAAAATTTGATAAAAATAAAAGGTATGTGAATGTATACTGATAAAAATATTATTGAATACCAAAAAAAATGGGAAAGATTTTCAACGATTCGAACAAGACCACACCGAAATCTGGTTGCTAATCAAATTGAAGGGTATTTTTTTCCAGTTGATAAACAACCAATCTGCATGCATCCTAAAGTTATAGAGCTGGGTGAACCCGCAAAAGAATTTATATTAATACAATCTCTTTATAAATATTCAAATGATATTGCCGTGACTGAAACTGAGTTGGTTAACCAAGCAGCTTTAAAGATCTCATCTAATCGATTACCAATATATTTTGATTATCATTATCGCATAAATGCTTTAACTGTGATTGTAGATGAAGCTTATCATGCTTATGTTGCAATGGACTGCCTAAAACAAATCATGGATTATACAAATGTAGAACCCCTTAAGTTGCCAGAGGAAATAGAATTATCTAAAGCAATAAGAAAAACAAAAATTCAATTACCTGAAATATTTCATGATTGTTTTGATTTAATTGCTGTTTGTATTGCAGAAAACACATTAACAAAAGAAATTGTGACGATGAAGGATAATGGTGAAGTTAATCTTTATTTCCAACAGATTATGAAAGATCATTTAGCCGATGAAGGAAGGCATTCTGGCTATTTTGCTCGTGTTCTTGAGAAGCTATGGGGTGAGATTGATGCTGAGACTAAAAATCATATCGGAAATATACTGCCTTATTTTATTAGTGAATATTTAGGGACTGATGTGATCAAGGCGTTTGATAAACGTATCTTAACTAATCTCAACTTTTCTAATGAAGAAGCAGATCAAATTATTAACGATACCTTTGATGGTTTTGAAATTGGTCAACATCATCCTATGGTTAAAAATATTACTTCGTTCTTAGCTAGAACAGGTGTGTTAGAACATAAACTTACAAAAGAAACACTTGAGCACAGTGAAATGTTATAATGAAACAGTTAAAATTACTTATTCAAGGTAATAATGATTATATTATAAATTGCTTAGATTTTTCTAGACAGCTCGACCATGATTTATTAAATATTATTACTGATAATTCTCAAATACAAACATATTGCAAATTAAATGACATATTACTCAATTCAAATATTAGCTCTCTAGATGAAGTATGTGTAATCGTATTTGATGAAAAAATAACAAACTGGCTTGATAAATCACCTTTACTTATTTTATATCTTAACTACGATAATAAAAAACAACTAAGCTGGAATGTTTTTTTTAATCAAAAATCTTATGTGTTGGCTGAGTTTGATGGCGATCAGGATTCTATACAAGACTCGTTTGAAGAAATATTAATTTCATTATCACGACTAGAAAATTTTCATCAAATCTATGATATTGCATTAAAAGAATCTGAATTTAAATTTTCTGAGAAACAAAATGTAAATAACAATACCAACGTAAACGATATCTCAAGTTTGACAATTCATCAATTATTTGAAGCCAATGTATTAAACCGTTCTGATGAAATAGCAGTTACTTATAATGAAGATAACTTAAGTTTTAATGCGTTAAATAAAAAATCCAATCAACTTGCTCGACACATTCGTTCACAATTTCAACGTCATTATCAAAAAGAATTAATGCCAGGAACATTGATACCCATAAGTGTAAATCGATCAATAAATTTATTAGTTGGGATTCTAGGAATTTTAAAAGCTGGAGCTGCATATGTGCCGGTTGATCCCAATTATCCTTCAGATAGAGTGGAATATATTCTGAATGATATAGATTGTAAAATCATGATTACACAATCACATTTGGCCGAAAATATTAAACAAATCCCCACTGGGAAAAATATAGTTTGTATAAACTTAGATGAGTATGACTATACTACTGAAGATACATCAAATTTAAATGTTACATGTCAATCATCGGATCTGGCTTATGTGATTTATACTTCTGGGACAACAGGTCGACCAAAAGGTGTTATGATTGAACATCACTCTGTCGTCAACTTAATTGAATCTCAAATTAAAACATTATCGCTTGATAACGATTCGCGAGTCTTATTGTTCACACGAATTACTTTTGATGCAAGTGTGGGATTAATATTTCCAACTATCTGTTCAGATGCGGAATTGTTTATTTTACCTAAACAATATTTACAAGACACAACCGCCTTAATCGATTATATAAACAAATATAAGATAACGACACTTTCTTTAGTACCAAATGTGTTACAAATGGTAAAATCAGAAGATATTCCTACCGTTAAAGTAATTGAATTAGGCGCGGAGTCACCTGCGAGAGAATTAGTCGAAGTATACAGCAAAACAAAAAAATTAATAAATGCTTATGGTCCAACTGAATGTTGTGTTTCTGCAACCCATTATACTTTACAACATGCAAACGAAAATAAATATATTGGCTATCCTATCCAAAATGTTACAGTCCATGTTTTAGATGAGGATTTAGTACCAGTCCCTGCTAATGAGATCGGAGAGCTCTATATTAGTGGAGAAGGTGTTGCTCGAGGATATTTAAATCAAATTGAGTTAACTCATGAAAAATTTATATTTTTGAATAATGAAAAAAATATATGTCGAGCATATAAAACAAATGATTTGGTCAGAATCCAAGAGAATGGTTGTTTGGAGTTTATTGGTCGCAATGATTTTCAAGTAAAAATTGCAGGGCATCGTGTAGAATTATTTTCAATTGATAACAATCTCAGGGAAATTTCTTACGTAAAGGATTCTGTGACTATTTTTATTGACCAAGGTAAACAGCAATTAATTTCCTTTGTTATTGTTGATGATACTATTTCTTACGATATTGAATTTGAATTAAAAGAGTTCTTAAAAAAACAATTGCCACCTTATATGATTCCAGTTCAAATTATTTCTATTGATGAATACCCACTTACTAATAATGATAAAGTTGATCGTTTAGCACTTTCTACATACATAACGAACTCATTTGAAAATAAATCGACACCTAGAAATGATTTAGAAAAAATATTACATGATTGTTGGACAGAAATATTTAATAAATCACCAATCGGAATTTTTACGGATTTTTATGTGTTAGGTGGTGATTCATTAAAAGCAACTAATCTATTAATGAAAATTAATATTGTTTGTAAGAAATATAATATTAAAAGTTTTTCTTTATCATTTATTTTTAAATATAAAACCATTGCAGAGCAAGCAATCCAATTTGAAAACATGCTGTCAATGCGTTCACAATATAATGAAGAAATAAAACATATTGAAGATTGTCAATATTATCCCATGTCAAAACAACAGCTACGTTTTTATTTTTTAGATCAATATGATGCGTTTACTCGTAAAGCTTATATTATTTCACAATGTTTTCGCTTAAGTGGAAATTTAAACTGTGAAGCATTAGAGTTTGCAGTTAATCAGTTACTCGAGCGTCATGATGTGTTTAGTTATGCTTTTATTGAAAAAGATAATTCATATTATCAACTTAAACAACGGCCTCAGCCGATAAAATTTATAATTAAACATTTAAATGAAGACAAAATTAAAGATCATGTAAAATTTAATATTGAACAAGGTTTTGATTTTAAAAAAGGGTATTTATATAAATTCAATTTATATAAGATAAAACATAAAGATGAATTTGTTTTTTCTTTTATTCATCATCATATCATTGCCGATGGTTGGTCTCTATCTGTTATTTATCAACAATTACAAGAGAGTTATAATAATTATATTAATACTAAACAATCTAAATCTAATCAAGTTAAATTAAATTATGGTGACTATTGTATTTTTGAGCAGAAATATCTTAATTCTAAGCGCTATCAGGAAGATAAATTATTTTGGAGTTCTGCTTTAGAGAATGTAATCCCTCTTGATTTACCTGCAAAGCATGCAGTTAATACAACAAACTCTGGTGGCCAATACACTTATACGTTAAATACTTTTTGTCATCAGCGTATTCTAAAATTTTCACAAGAAAAAGGGATGAATCTATTTCCCCTTTTATATGCGTCTTTGGCCTATACTTTACATCGATATTGTAATCAAACTGATATTGTTCTTGGCGCAGTGGTTTCAAATAGACACAATGAAAGTCAGAAAAATATTATAGGGCCATTAATAAATACCATTCCATTACGGATTAAAATAGACGATGATGATTTATGCGAGGATCTTTTAAAAAAAGCGGATAAAATTTGTTTAAATGCATTTGAACATCAAGACTTTCCACTTGATGATATAGTTAAATTAAGCAATGAAGATATTGCACGAGGCGAACAAAGTTTAATAAATGTATTAATTATTTTGCAAAATAAATTTCAAGGCGGATTGGATTTTAAATTGTCTGATTTAAATATTTCACCATTTGATATTGAACATCACATTAATGAAACGGATTTGGTGTTTGACATTTATCAAAGTCAAGATGATATCAACATTAGTCTACAATATGCAGATAATAAATTTACTGAACAATTTGTAATGACTTTATTGACTTGTTATGAAAATGTTCTTATGCAAATGACAAGTGATGGTTTAACTAAAGTCAGCAATATTAATTTAATACCTGAAAAACAAGCTCAATATATTAGAGAATATTTAAATAAAACTGAGAAAGATATACCAAAAGATAATTTAGGTTATCTTTTTAAAAAAATCGTTGGGCAATATCCCAATAAACTAGCAGTAAGCGATAATTTAAATAAATTAAGTTATTTGGAGTTAGATGAAAAATCTAATCAATTAGCAAATTTCATAGAAAGTCAAATCGGAGCTGGGATTAATAAAAAAATTGCAATCTGTTTAAAGCGGGATACAAATTTAATTATAGCTATACTAGCTATTGTAAAAACAGGCGCAGCATATTTACCTATTGATCCAGATTATCCTGATGCGAGAATCAAATATATATTACAATCCGCAAACCCTGATTTGATATTAACGAACTCATGGTTCTCAAATATTTTTAAAAAAGATATGATTGAGAACGTTTGCTTAGATACCTGTCATTATCAAAATCACAGCATCCAATATGAAATTAAAAATAATATTACCGATCCATTGGCCTATATTATTTTTACCTCGGGTTCCACTGGCCAGCCAAAAGGTGTGTTAATGGCGCATCGTGGAATTATTAATTTAGTGACAAGTTATATCGATGCATTCAAGATTACAAGTTCCGATCGATTTAGTCAGATTGCTTCATTTAGTTTCGATGCGTTTGGTTGTGAAATGTGGCCGGCTTTACTTAGCGGTGCAAGTTTACATATCGCAGCAAAAGAACAAGTACTCAACATTGAATATTTAATTGAATGGATATCAAAAGAAAAATTGACGATTTGTGATTTTCCGACTCAATTAGCGGAGATTTTATTCACCAAGAAATGGTCATCTACTCATCAATTAAGAATATTAAAAGTTGGGGGAGAACAACTAAAATCTTTACCTAATAACGATCTTGGTTTTGATGTCATAAATACCTATGGCCCAACTGAAACATGTATCGAGTCGCTATTCACAACAATATATCAAAATGGCAAAGTCTGCTATGACAATAATTCTCAAATTCCCATTGGTTATCCACATTTGAACACGAAAGTTTATGTGCTCTCAAAGAATTTACAAATTTGTCCGATCGGTGTGATTGGTGAATTATATATATCGGGATTAGGCTTAGCGGAAGGCTATTTAAACGATGAAAAATTGACAAAAGAACGCTTCATTGACAATCCATTTGTAAATGGACAACAAAAACAAAACGGATATCATCGACTATATAAAACGGGTGATCTTGTTCGATATACTGAAAATGGCGCGATAGATTACGTTGGTCGAGTAGATGACCAGGTTAAAATCCGAGGCTTTAGGATTGAACCAAATGAAGTGGCAAATGTTATTTTAACGTTTAACGAAATTCAACAAGTTGTTGTTATCGCTAAAAAAGATCAGTATGGGCATAATTATCTTGCTGCATATTTTACAAGTAAAAATAATATATCAATTTCGGCACTTAAAGTTTTTTTAGAAAATAAAGTACCCGACTATATGATCCCTAAGGCATTTTTGCAGATAACTGAGATCCCATTAACGGTAAATAATAAAGTTGATTATCAATCACTGCCAGAAATTGGTGTGTTAAAAACAAATGAAGTTATAGGTCCGAGTAATAAAATAGAATTGGAACTCTGTGAAATTTGGGAAAGAGTTTTAGGATTAAAGAAAATTAGTGTCCTAGATAATTTTTTTAATATAGGGGGCGACTCAATTCTTAGCATCAGGATTGTTTCACAGATAAAAGAGCTTGGATATCAAATTAGCGTGAAAGATATTTTCAGCAAAAAAAATATTAGAAAAATTGCTGAAGATTTGATGCCAATTCAAGATAATGGTGTTACTCAAGATAAATACATCGCGTTTTCTTTGAGCGCTGAAACGGAACGAAATGAATTACTAGAAACACAGCAATTCAATGGTGATCTAACTCTAATTGATTTATATCCAGCATCTCTTTTGCAGCAAGGAATGCTTCTAGAGTCCGAGAGATCGAATGGGTCAAAATATCAATCTGTTGTTATTTATAAAATAAATAGGATTTTTGATGAAGGCAAATTTAAACAATGTTGGCAAAAATTAATTAACCGACATGAGTTGTTACGTGTGAGTTTTCATCAGTCTGCATTAAATGGTTATAACTTAGCACTTCATCAATCACTAAATATCAATAATAAATATTCACATGAATATTGTGAACAGGTTACTGCAGCTTATCAGCAATATGTGCTTTCACAACAAGATAAACGATTCATTGATATGACAATACCGGGATTGTTTTTTCTTCATGTAGTTCAGAGTAAAAACCAAGAAGGCAGTTTTTTTATTTATTTATCGATACATCATGCTATTGAAGATGGTTGGAGTACAGCTTCATTGTTTTCAGAATTTACAGCGCTTTATTTAAATGAAAACATCAATGAAACCGCATTTAATTATCATTACGCTGAGTATATTGCAGCAGAAAAACGAGCAATTGAGAATAACAAAAATAAGGAATTTTGGCAGAGGTATTTACAGGCTTATGAATTTGAAAAATTAAGTTTGGGTTCAATATCAAGTAAAAAAGGTGATAATTATTTTTGTCGACAAGAAAAAGCGCTTGGAAATGATTTAATTGAGAAGATAACATCTTTTGCAAAACAATTAGGTGTTCCAGTTGATACAGTTTATTTAGCTGCTTATTTTGCGTTATTAGCCAGATTTGACAAACAGGATGTGCTAGTGGGGTTGGTTTGTAATAATCGACCGGAAATTCTAACAGGTGATAAACTATTTGGTTTGTTTCTAAATACTATTCCACTTAGATTAAAAGTCAATTTTAACGAATTAGCCTCTGAATTTATTAGTAAAGTACAAACTGAGAAAGAAAAAATTCAGGATCATAAGATCTATCCTAGTAATCAAATTCAATTAGATCTTAAACAAGACAAATTATTTCAATGTGGATTTAACTATGTTCATTTCCATGTGGCTAATAAATATCTCGAAGAAGATGTTATGGCGTTCTTAGGGGGCGTAACAAAGGCGAGTATCCCTTTATTTTTAGAAATTGTAAGAACAAATAAAGAAACTAATGTAGTATTTGCCGTCAATCATTCTTTAATTAGTCCACAGATTATACCATTACTATATGATTATTATTTTAATTATCTTGAGATGTTGGTATCTAGTGGAAGAGTGATGTCAACAGTTAAAGCGGATGAATTATTTTATGCCGAGAAACAGTTACCTCTCCTATCGGAAGAACAAATTGGCAATACCATAGTTTCCCATTTCAAAACACAAGCGAAAAAATTCTCAGATAAAATTGCGGTATATTATAACAATGAAAAGATAACCTATGCCGAGTTAGATAAAAAAAGTGATCAATTAGCACAATATTTAATTAATCAATACCAAGAAAAAACTGGATTAAGCATGCAAAAAGAAATGCTTATTCCGATTTGTCTTAAACGATCAATCAATACCGTTATTGCGTTACTTGCTGTTTTAAAAACTGGTGCAGCCTATCTACCGCTTGACGAAAACTATCCTGAAGAACGTATTCGATATATATTGAAAAATGCCGATGCGAGAATGCTAATTACACAAACTAATTTGGCAAAGCGCTTTATTGATACAAGCGATACTACTTTATCAATCATTAATATTGACCAAATTAGTTATCAGTCAATCGATAAATTACAAACTGATAATAGACTTTCAGATACTGATTTAGCCTATGTTATTTATACGTCAGGCACAACAGGTAAACCAAAAGGCGTGATGGTTGAGCATCATAGTGTTATCAACATTGTAGAAAGCTATCAAGAGAATTTTCAAATTAATTCAACTGATAAATTATCTCAAATTGTCTCATTTGCCTTTGATGTCTATGGCTGTGAAATATGGCCAGCTTTATTATCAGGGGCTTCATTACATATTGCTAATCAAGAAACCATTTTAAATATTAATTTACTATTGGAGTGGATAAAAAAAGAAAAAGTCACCGTTGTTGATTTCCCAACGCAATTAGGCGAAATATTATTCAAAGTAAAATGGCCTGATGATCACGCTGTTCGACTAGTGATTATTGGTGGTGAACAATCCACATATTTACCAAAGCATAAAGAAACATATGAAATCATTAACGGTTATGGTCCCACTGAAGCTTGTATTTATGCAAGTTTTTCTTCCGTTTATAAAAATCAAACAGCTTGTTATCAGAATGATGATATACCAATAGGGCGAGCACATAAAAATATTAGATTATATGTGTTAAATGAATCCTGTGATCTTTGTCCAGCAGGTGTTGCAGGAGAGCTTTATATTACGGGTGATTGTTTAGCTCGTGGATATTTTAAAAGTATTGAATTAACTCGCGAGAAATTTATTGAAAATCCATTCGTGAATTGGTCGAAAAATATAAAAAGCAATAAACTCTATAAAACAGGTGATATAGTTCGATGGCGATTTGATGGGCAACTCGAGTATTTAGGTAGAACTGATTCCCAAATTAAAATCCGAGGTTTTCGTGTCGATATTAAAGAAATCGAAGCAGCTTTAATGCGCCATGCTAAAGTAATGCAAGCCTATGTCACGTCCTTTAAGCAAGAAAAACAAACTCACATTATCGCGTATTATTTGCTTGCAGAACCAATATCTAATGAAGAGCTAGTTGATTATACCAAAACATTTTTGCCAGAATATATGTTGCCCTCATTATTAATTGCTGTCGATAAATTTCCAATAACAGCACATGGTAAAATTGATGCAAAAGCACTACCCAAGCCAGAAATAGAAAAACTTACTGCAAATAGTGTATTACCTCAGACGCCAATACAACAAAAATGCGCGCAAATCTGGTCAGAACTATTAGGGTTAAAATCGATTGGGATTACTGATGATTTTTTCAAATTGGGTGGTAATTCAATATTGGGTATTCAAGTTTGCCATCGGATGAGTAAACTATTTAATAAAAATATTGTTATTTCATCTTTATTTGAACAAAAAACAATTCAAAAAATGTGTGAATTAATGCAAGATGTTAAGGCATCAGACTATGATATTAAAGTAACTGTCGATACTAAATATCCTGTTTTATCATTTGCGCAAGAACGATTATGGTTTATAGAACAATATGAAGAAAACTGTGATGCTTATCACATCCCATTTTTGTTTAAAATAAATAACACCCTCGATATAACATGTTTAAAGGATAGCTTAAAACTACTAGTCACTAGACACCATGTACTAAGAACATTAATTAAAGTGAATAATAATGGTGTTTTGTATCAATCAGTTGAAGAAAATTCTTTGGATATTTCTCATGATTTTCTAACATCATTAAACTTTAAACAATCGCTTCAGCAAGCAATTACCGCTAAATTTAATCTTGCGAAAGAATTTCCTATCCGCATTAATTTATTTCAACTTGACAATGACGATAAGTATCTATTGATAAACATACATCACATTGCTTTTGATGCGTGGTCTTCAAAGATTTTTTTCAAAGAGTTAAATGATATTTATCATTATAAAAGAGTCGGTCAAAATCCTCATCTACCGGCAATAGATGCAGAATATCTTGATTATGCAAGTTGGCAAAGAAAATTTTTAATGAATATGAATTTAGATAAGCAAATAAACTATTGGCAACAAAAATTAATGGCGTGTCCACCTATCAATCTTGCGACAGATAAAGCGCGGCCAGCGATATTTGATTACCAGGGCTATGTAGTTAAATTAATGTTGCCAAAACAATTAAGTCAATTATTAATCGACTTTTCTGCTAAAAATGGTGTTACACTATTCACATTATTAATAAGTGGTTTGTATATCACACTTTATAAATATACAGGTCAAACTGATTTAACAATTGGTTCACCATTATCTAATAGAAATCACCATCAGCTTGAAAACATCATCGGTTTTTTTGTAAATATGGTGGCATTGCGAAATCAATTAAATAAAAAACAATTTTTTAAAGATTTTATTAAGCAAGCTCATCAAACATTGCATGAAGCACAAATGAATCAAGATTTGCCGTTTGAAAAGCTTTTATCAGTTTTAGATATCACACGAGATCAAAGTAGACATCCTTTATTTCAAATTATCTTTGGAATTGAGGATGCTTTCATTAGTGAGGATGTCAGCTTATATAATGATTTACAATATTGTATTGAGGATGAATATTATAATCCTGCAAAATTTGATTTAAGCATATTCTTTAAAAAAGTGGGGTTAAATTTAGAATTAAATATCACTTATGCAACAAGTCTATTTACTGAAACCAGTATGAATTTATTTGCAGAACGCTATTTAAAAATTTTAGAACAAGTTATTAGTAGACCAGAATCATCGCTTGAAAGTTATCAATTAATTAATACGCTTACTGAAACCCAAAAAATTAATGAGTTTTCATTCGGAGAAAATAAACTGCTAGGTAATTTGACATGTGATGAATTATTTTGCCAGCAGGCAGCGTTACAACCAGAAAAAATTGCGTTAGTTTATCAAGATAAATCGTTATCCTATAATCAATTGGTGATTAAGATTACACAGCTATCAAGCTATTTGAATCACTATTATTCAACAAAATTAGCCATTAAGTTATCGCCGAATACATTAATTGGAGTTTGTGTCGAACGCGGATTAGAAATGGTGATTTCAATAATGGCAATATTGCAGGCTGGTGCTGCGTATGTGCCCATTGATCCCAAAATTCCAGAGAATCGGATCAAATATATGGTTTGTGATAGCCAGCTAGAATTACTTATCACAGACGACATGACTTTTAATACAATTCACAATCTAAAATTAGATTGTGAAATACTTAATTTTCATCGCATATCTTTTTCTGATATACCAGACAAAACGACAAATTCAAATAAATCACAAACTGATTTAGCTTATGCAATTTATACGTCAGGGACAACAGGACAACCAAAAGGTGTATTACTTAAGCATCAAGGAATAACAAACTTAATTTCTTTTTATCAGGAGACCATTCAATTAGATAAAAATGATATTCGATTGCAGTTTAGTTCACTTAATTTTGATGCTTCAATTCCTGATATTTTGGTTTCTCTCGCATTAGGTGCGACAATTCATATTGCCGATGAAAACATAAGATTATCGGCACCTGCGCTTCATGCTTATATGAAACAACATAAAATAACCTCAACTTTATTACCGCCTGCAATTTTAAGACTGTTACCCCAAGTGCCTTTGCCTGATTTAAGAAAACTTGAATTTGGTGGGGAAACTTTAGATAAAAATGCATTTCAATATTGGGCAACTCAAACGCAACTTATAAATTTATACGGCCCTACTGAAATCACAGTCTGTGCGACTTATCATTTTGTCGAACAGAAGAACGATTCACCAACATTTATTGGTAAACCATTACCAGGTGTAAAACTATATGTGCTTGATGAAGATTTACATCAAGTGCCTATAGGAATACGAGGCGAGCTTTATATTAGTGGGAAAGGTTTAGCGCAAGGTTATTTAAATAATCAAGAATTGACATCTTCGCGTTTTATTCCTAATCCTTTTTTAGATAGTAATGAGAAAATGTATAAAACGGGTGATCTTGTAAAATGGCATGATAATGGGATCCTGGAATATCTTGGCCGAAATGATCAGCAAATTAAATTAAATGGCTATAGAATAGAGCTGAGTGAAATCGAACAAACACTCATGGAACATGAAAAAATAGCGCAAGTTTGTGTGATATTGATTGAAGAAGGCGTTTCGCCATATTTGGCTGCTTATTATGTCATGGAAGAAAATCAACAATTACTTGATGAAGATGATTATTACCAGTTTTTAACTGATAGATTACCTTTTTATATGGTTCCGAAAGCTTATAAAAAATTGATATCGATACCGATAGCAATCCAAGGTAAAGTCGATCGTCAGCAATTACCAAAAATAGACATTGCAGAAAATAACAATAATATTGAGCCAAAAACACCTGTGGAAATAACACTCGCTAAAATATGGTGTGAACTATTAAATATTGAGAAAGTAGGATTGAATAACAACTTTTTTAAAAGTGGTGGTCATTCTTTATTAGTGACGCAGCTAGTCATTAAGATTGAACAGGCTTTTTCATACTCTTTCACGATAAAAGAAATTTTTAATCATCCGATATTAGTCGAACAGGCAAATCTTATCAGTTTAATGCTGTCTGCAGAAGATAGTGAAGTTGCCGATGTTGAGACTTTTGAAATTTAGGCATAATAATGATGGAAATGAATGAATTATTATCACTCTTAAATAAAAATCAAATTAGATTATATCTGGAAGATTCAAAATTAAAATGTTCAGCAAACAAAGGGAAAGTGACATCAGAAATTTTACAACAAATTAAAATACACAAAGCAGCGTTGACTTCATTATTAAGTCACAAAACTAAAACATTTAGCCACATTCCGACGACGCCGACACTTCCAGATTATCCTCTTTCTTTTGCTGAAGAGAGACTGTGGTTCTTAAATCAATTAGATGGCAATAATGCCACTTATAATATTCCTATTGCTTATAAAATAAAGGGTGCAATTCATATCCCCTATTTTCAGCAAAGCCTAGATTTTCTAATAAAAAAACATGAGTCGTTAAGAACTGTTTTTTTTAAAAATAGTGAAGGTGAAGGAAGACAAAAAATTATAGAAAATTTATCTTATCCTTTAGATTATAAACATGTTAAAAAAAGTGATTTGGATAAACTAATAAATCAGCAGGCGACAACTATTTTTGATTTGAAAACGGCACCGTTATGCCAGTTTCATTTATGGGAATACGCTGAAAATGAATATCTCTTTTTCATAGTTCATCACCATATTATAAGTGATGGTATCTCTGTAATGATAATGATAAAAGAGTTGTTTAACGTTTATCAAGATATTTTGACGAGCTTTCCTGACTGCAGAAAGCAAAATCAAACTCGCTATGTGGATTTTTTAATGTGGCAACGTGAAGAATTAAATTCTGAGAGTTTGAATAATAAAAAACAATACTGGATTAAAAAAATTCAAGATTATCAAACGTTAAATTTACCACTTGACTATCAACGACCTTCAACGTTTACATCTAAAGGAACAACTTTAGCCTTTAATTTGGATGAACAATTAGCGACACAAATAAAAAATATAATTTCACAGAAAAATACGACGGGCTATAATTTCTTCCTTGCTGTTTTTAATTTATTATTATCCAAATATTCAGGTCAAAATGATATTATTATAGGAACGCCTGTTGCAAATCGATATCATGTCGAACTTGAAAACATTATTGGCTTATTTGCAAATACACTTGTTCTTCGTAATATTATCAATAAAAATGATAGTTTTGAAATTTTTCTGCAATCCGTTACTCAAACAACAATCGAAGCATTAGAACACCAAGAAATCCCATTTGATTATTTAGTTGATGCTTTAAAGATATCGAGAGATCCAGCTCGGAACCCTATTTTTCAAGTGATGTATTCGGCACAAGAAACTAAGCACAATACAGATATTGAAATAAATAATAATATTGTTATCTCTCCTTATGATGTGAAATTCACGGAAAGTGCAAAGTTTGACTTATCATTGTCAGTGACCATTGAGCCACATGATATAAAACTAGAATTTGAATACTGCACTGATTTATTTTCATATGAAACTATTCAATTAATGCAGGAACGATTTATCTATTTATTAAAGGAAGTTATTGATAAAACTAATGCGCCAATCATGTCTTTGTCTATGCTTTCTAAATCTGAATTTCAACGATTAGTGAAAGCAGAAAGTATAGTTCATGTTGAAAATGAAAAAAGTATCATCTCATTATTTACTGAACAAGTTAAAAATTATCCTAACAAACTCGCAGTTGAATTTCAGGGGGAGGAAATTACTTATAAAGAATTAGATATTAGATCAACAATTTTAGCGCAAAATATAGTAGCGACATTTGAACGTCATCATCAAGATTCATTTCAACCTGATCAAATGATCGCAATTTCCTTGGAAAGAGGTTTGGAACTTGCCATTGGGCTTCTAGCAATTTTGAAATTGGGGGCTGCTTATGTTCCGATAGATCCCTTTTTACCTATTGAACGGATAAATTATATTTTAGAAGATACGAATTGCAAGATTTTGCTTACACAAAATAAATTAACTCATTTATATAATAGTGAAGAATATACCACGATTTGTATCGATGATATTAACTATAGTCAAAACATAAATTCTTTTAATTTAAATATTAAGCCATCAAGCTTGGCTTATGTCATTTATACTTCAGGAACAACCGGAAAACCAAAAGGCGTTTTAATAGAACATCGCAGTTTAACAAATTTAGTTTTATATTATAAAACTGCGCTTGGTATTTCTATAAATGACAGATTTAGCAGCTTAGCTTCTTTTTCTTTTGATGCGTTTGGTTGCGAAATATGGCCTTGTCTTTGTTCTGGAGCTTCGTTATTTATTGCAAATAAAAAAACTATTCTTAATGTATCGGTTCTACAGCGTTGGATAATAGATCGAAAAATTACGATTTGTGATATGACAACGGTATTGGCTGAAATTCTGTTTACGATTGACTGGCCTAAAAATCACTGTCTAAAACTTTTAAAAATTGGTGGAGAAAAAGCAAAATTGCTACCGCCTGTTGATTTGGGATTTGATATTATAAATACTTATGGCCCAACTGAAGCTTGTATTGAAGTAACGCATGCAACTATCTTTAAAAATGGGAAACAATTATTTTCTAATGATAATATCCCCATTGGTCATGCGATTTCTAATGTTAATCTCTATATTCTTGATCAATATATGCAACCATGCCCCATTGGAATACATGGTGAGTTATATATTGGCGGGATATCGCTAGCTCGCGGTTATTTAAATCAACCGACATTAACTCAGCAGTCTTTCCTCTCGGATCCCTTTCAATATCATAATTTAAATAAAAGAATGTATAAGACTGGTGATATAGTAAAACGTCGAAAAGATGGTTTAATTGAATATATTGAACGTAGTGACCAGCAAGTTAAAATTAATGGGCATCGAATTGAATTAAATGAAATTGAAAAAGTGTTATTAAACCATCACAATATTAAGCAAGCGATAGTTCAGATTAATAAAGGTAATGCTATTAATTATTTAATTGCCTATGTTGTTGTTGAACATGGCTTGAATGAAAGAACTATTATTCAATATTTAAAATCCAAATTGCCAGATTACATGATTCCATCAGTATTCATTCCCGTGATTTATTTTCCTTTAAATAACTCAGGAAAAATCGATGTGAGGGCATTGCCAAAGCCTTCTATTTTAGCTGAGCAGAGTAATTATATCCCTCCTACAACAGCAACAGAGATTGAATTTTGTAAGATTTGGTCGGATTTACTCAAGCAAGAGAACATTGGTCTAGTTGATGATTTTTTTCGATTGGGTGGAAATTCAATACTAGCGATTCGAGCGTCTCATTTGATGACACAGTTTATCAAGCGTGAAATTACGGTAGGTCAAATTTTTCACCATAAAAATATACGTAATATCGTAGATAATTTAAAACTTTTTGAAATAGAAAATGCAATCACACCTCAAGGATTAACGTCTTATCCTTTGTCTTCTGCTCAAGAATCTTTATGGTATTTAGAAAGAGTTAATAAAGATCAAAGTGCTTATCATGTTCCAATGTTATTTCAATTACCATTAAATATGAATTTAGACGCACTAGAAAAAACATTATTGAGTATTGTAAAAAGGCATCAAATATTAAGAACAACTTTTAATCGTGATAGTGATGGTGCTGATATTCAAGTTGTTAACGAACCTGTTTTCAAATGTCAAAAAATGGCGATTAAATTAAATGATTGGGAAGATTGCTTAGAAAAATATTGTACCCAGACTTTTGATCTTCTGCGAGAAGGTCCAATTCGTGCAGTGATCCTGCACTGTAATAATAAAAATTATATTTTAGTGAATATTCACCATATTGCATTTGATGGTTGGTCATCTCAAATTTTAATTCATGAATTAAATCAATTTTATTTACACTATTCTGAAGGCAGAGAATTATACTTACCTCCGCTTTCAATTCAATATAAAGATTATTCTTTATGGCAACAAAATCAATTGCAATTAGATAGCTTTTCACAACACTTAAACTATTGGTGTAACAATTTAAATAACTTTTCTTTACTAGACTTACCGATTGATAAGCAAAGACCTGCTCAATTTGATTATCAAGGGGATGACTTTTTTTTCACACTTTCTCCAGAAATGAGCCTGGGTGTTGATAAACTTGCTAAAGAATTAAATATGAGTAATTACACGATTTTACTGAGTGTTTTTTATTTGTTATTAAGTGATTATGCTAATCAAGATGATGTTATTATCGGCATACCTGTTAGTAATCGACGGCAAAAACAAATAGCATCTTTAATTGGTTATTTTGTTAATAGTTTAGTTTTAAGGCAAAAAATTGATTTAACAGCAACGATTCATTCTTTTTTACTTGATGTACAACAAACATTTATAAATGCACAGCTTCATGAAATAGTCCCTTTTGAAAAAGTGGTTACCGCATTAAAACCGCCAAAGGATGATAGTCGACATAGTATATTTCAAGTCATGTTTGATTATGTCGAAGAGAGTACAGAATTAAATTCTGAAATCAATTTATTTGAGCCTATTTCTATTTACCAAGCTTATAGAACAGCGAAATTTGATTTAACGTTATCCTTTGAAAAAAACAACAACATTATCTCGGGAAATTTTAATTATGCGACAAGTTTATTCAACTTGGGGACTATAAAACGATTTTCGGAGCACTTTAAATTTTTACTTTATCAAGTAATTAATAATACACAGCAAGAAATTCAAAATTTAACATTAATAAATGAAGATGATAAGAAAAAAATAGCTGAATATAATAAAACAAAAAATTGCTATCCTCAGGAGTCTTGTTTCCAACAACTTTTTTCTAAAATAGTAAATCAAGAACCATCTCAATTAGCTGTGATTGATGAACAAAATGAAATTACTTATCAACAATTGGATGTTGCTTCAAATCAATTTGCACATTATATTTTATCATATATCGAAAATAATCAAATCGAAAATGAGTCTAAAATCATTGCGATAAGCTGTGTTAAAAACATAAATTTCATTATTGCTCTATTAGGAATTATTAAAGCAGGTTATGCTTTTTTACCGATTGATCCAAATACACCCCTAGAACGGATAAATTATATTTTAAAGAATGCAAATGTCACTTGTTTTATTATTGATGAGAGAATGCCACCTCAATCGTTTTTATATTGTATTCATATGGATGAGAGTGATTATTATGTTTGTTCCACTTTATCATTAAATATGATTAACCAATGTAATGATTTGTTATATGTAATCTACACTTCAGGAACGACAGGGCAGCCAAAAGGTGTGATGATAGAACATCGTAGTCTCATCAATTTTATTTATCATCAACGTCAAGTCTTTATGCTAAATTCAGAAGATAAAATTGCACTAATTCATTCAATCGCATTTGATGCAGCAATTGAACAAATTGGATTAGCTTTGTTATCTGGGGTTGGTTTAGTTTTGTGTCCCCAAGAGCTCCTGGCAAACGAATACTTATTACATTCTTATCTTATTAATAAACAAGTCACACATTTAGATATGACACCTAGTTTTCTAACGGCCTATAATATTGAAAAAGTGACTACGTTAAAAACAGTGATCACGGGTGCTGAAGCTTGTGATAATGCATTAGTAAAACGATTCCTCGATAGAAAAATTAATTTGTATAATGAATATGGACCGACTGAAACAACAATTGTTGCGACTCAATTTAAATTTATCGATAATTCTACTACAAGTATCGGACGTCCAATATCAAACACAACTTGTTATGTTTTAGATAAAAATATGCGATTAAAACCTCTGGGTGCAGTTGGAGAATTATATATTGGTGGCGATTGTTTAGCTCGGGGTTATTTTAATAATGCTGAATTCACAAATAAAGCATTTATCTTTCATGATTTCGACGGCAAAGGCAATGTACGTTTATATAAAACGGGTGATCTTGTTAAATGGAACCATCATGGTAATTTGGAATATTTTGGTAGAATCGATAAACAAGTTAAATTAAGAGGCTTTCGCATAGAGCTAAATGAAATTCTCTATCAGTTAAAATCTATCGATATTATTAACAACGCTTGTGTTGTTTTAGAAAATAATGATCGACTTGTTGCTTATGTTGAATTGAGGGGAGATATCCATGAAAACACAGCGCTTAAAAAAATTAAGGAAAATCTAACCCAAAAATTACCGCATTACATGTTGCCAAGTATTTTTGTATTAATGGATACAATCCCACTTACTCAAAATGGAAAGATAGACTTACATCGTTTGCCAAAATCAACTATTACTGAAAACAAAAAAATAATTGCAATGTCACCGAATGAATTTAGATTAAGGACTATCTGGCAAGAACTGTTAAACATTTCAGAGCCTTTAGGCGTGAATGTTAATTTCTATGAATATGGTGGAAACTCACTTTTAGCCATTAGATGTTTAGGTAAAATAAATTCACAATACAATATCAATCTTAGTTTAAATGATGTAATGGAAAATTTCACAATTCAATATATTGCAACATTAATCGATCAAAATACAAATGCGAAGTGGACACCTTTGGTGAATATGACAAAGTCGAATAATTCTCAGCCTGTAATTTATTTTCTTCCTGGTATTATTGGGTGTTGTGCGGCTTATGCTAATGTAGCAAATGAATTGTCTGATGAATTTTGCTTTAAATTACTCGAAGCAAAAGGGTTAGATGGTAAAGAAGAACCTCATACGAATTTAGATGACTTAATTTCGTGTTACTCTGATGCTATTGAAAATGATTTAAAGTCTACTTCATGCTTTCTTGTTGGACATTCTTTTGGTTGTAATATCGCATTTGATATTGCTTGTCGGTTAGAAAAAAAGAATATTGCAATTAATTTAGTCCTTATTGATGGTGCATTTGATCAGGTGGGCTCACTAAAAGAAGCTATTGGTGAGGAAAATACTGACCAAGCATTACTTATTGCATTTGAAACTATTTTTAATATAGAAATAAATGAAAGTGATGCTCTTGACCCTTTGAAAACTATTGGCAATAGTTTGTTTCCTGATAGTGATATTAGCATTAATTATAAAAACCAAATTGCCAGAGGCTTTTCAAAGGTGTTTGAAGCGCAAGCAAAAATGACATTAAATTGTCAACCAAGTGATTGTTATGATGGAAAAATTAATTATCTCTACTCTGTTAAATCAGACACAATTGAAAAATCGATTGATACATTTCAAGCAGTTTCAAAACAAAAAATCGTGAAATACCCTGTAAAAGGCGAGCATTTAGAAATGCTTGATAGACAACATGCTGGTGATTTAGCACTTCAAATTAAACGCGCTTTGACTAATATAATTGTGGATAAACTATGAAAAATCATTTAATACAAAGACTCGTAATTTTTAAAGAATTAGGTTATCGATATTATTTTATTTCATGTCTATTCTCGACGTTTGCGTTAGGGATAAGTTATGTGATCAGTGCTTGGTTAATCGTGTCACATCATAATACAGTTTCCGCAGTTGTCTTGGGTTTTTTTTGTTTTTGGTTGCCGAGTATCTTATTTTCACCAATAGCCGGTGTCGTTGCTGATAGATTTAAAAGAAAAAACATTATTTTTACACTCGATTTATTGGGTGGGATCATTAGTGTATTATTAGCCATAGCATTACTACAATATAAAATAATTCCTTTTGTTTATATTATTTTATATTTACTCGTGCTTGGAACGATGAATGCTTTTTATGAACCAACAATGATTTCTTTTATTCGTGAACTAGTCCATGAAGATGATTTGTTAATTGCTAATGCTAATTTAGACTTTGGCTATCAAGCTGGTGATCTATTAGGTATGGGAGTTGCGGGGATATTAGCGTTTCTCTTTGGCATGAGTCTATCTTATTTTACCATCGGTATATTAATGTTTGTTGCGTGTGCTTTTATTTATAAAATAAATAAAAGGAATTTAAAATCTATTGAGACCACTCAATCAGCAAGTTCAATCTCATTAAAAAATATGTTTATTGATTTTAAAAAAGGAATACAATACTTAATTCATGAAAAGGAAATTCGGATAATTTATTGGACGCAATTATTCGTGATGCTTTCTTTTATGACGGCACCAGTATTGCTTGCTCCTTTTGCCAAAAATATTTTACATGCTAATAGTATTGAATTTGGATGGATAGAAGCTGGAATGACTTTGGGGATGATTTTGGGTAGCATTCTATTAACTTATTTTTCTATTAAATTTGGCGTAGGTAGAATAATTTTTATTGGCGCATCGATCATTTCTATTGGTTTATTTTTATTTAGTATTAATAAAAATATCTATTTAGCAACATTGATGTATTTTTTTATAGGGTTCGGTGTAAGTTGCTGGGTGCTTATTATTACTGAGGCACAAAAACGAACTGATATTGAATTCCAAGGTCGGGTTCAATCTTGCTTTAATGTCGTATTAGCTCTGTTTGTTATTGTGGTATTTAGTTTGATGAGTTTGATGAGTCACCATATTACCATCCAACATATTTATTGGTTTATTGTTGCAGTGTCAATTATTCCTTTATTCTTGATTGTCAAATATAAATCAATTTGGATTGGCACTAATGCTTTAACATAATCATTACCAAGAGTTCCCAAACACCATCACAGATTGAGTCAATGCAATCATTGCTGCAATAATAAAAACTAAAGCATAAAGTTTAGCAAATCGTTGATAGCGACGAGCCAGTTTTTCATTAGATTGACGTACTTTTTTTTCCATCAGCAAATAATAAACCGTGATAATAAAACTCACGATGGCGAGTAGACTACTTGTTATCACAATAAACATTAATTATCTCTATGATTGATAGCAATGTGTTTTTAACAATGTCTCTTGCATGGAAAGTGGCTCTTTATTATTTGTTACCAATTTATATTCACCATCACTTTGTAATTCCCATGCTTGGCAATTATCATTTAAAGCAAGATCGAGCGCTTCTTGTTTTACGCGTTTTGCTAATTGTTTATCTAAGATAGGGAAACACACTTCCACGCGATGAAACAAATTACGTTCCATCCAATCTGCGCTGGAGCAATAAATTTTTTCTTCGCCACCTTGATAAAAATAGTAAACTCGAGAATGCTCGAGAAAACGACCCACAATAGAACGTACTCGAATATTTTCAGAAATATTTTTAATGCCAGGTCGTAGACAACAAATCCCGCGAATAATTAAATCAATTTTTACACCTGCGCAGGAAGCGCGATACAACTCTTGAATAATACTTGATTCAGTGAGTGAATTCATTTTGGCAATGATATGAGCTTTTTTTCCAGCTTGAGCTTGTTCTATTTCGAGATTAATAAATTCGATCATTTTTTTATAAATCGTAAAGGGGGATTGCAGTAGCGCACTTAGTTTTGAGGGGCGGCCCATACCGGTTAATTGTTGAAACACTTCATGAACGTCATTGGTGACTTCTTCATTATAAGTAAATAAACCAAAATCGGTATAGAGTTTTGCGGTTCTCGCGTGATAATTTCCAGTCCCAATATGAACATAACGAGTTAAGCGATTATTTTCTCGGCGCACGACTAACATCATTTTGGCATGTGTTTTAAAACCAACAACACCATAAATGACTAACGCACCGGCTTCTTGTAAACGATTGGCAAATTCAATGTTTCTTTCTTCATCAAAACGAGCACGTAATTCAATCACCGCGGTAATTTCTTTTCCGGCATGAGCCGCATCGATTAATGCATTCGCCATCGCCGAATTTTTTTCGATACGATACAGAGTTAATTTAATAGCTAAGACATCGGGGTCGATTGTTGCTTGACGAATAAAATCAATCACAGGTGTAAACGATTGATAAGGATGATGCAATAAAATATCTGATTGTCGAATCGCTTCGAAAACATCGTGTTTATGTGCTAAACCATCCGGTAATCCCGGTGTAAAAGTTGGAAATTTTAAATGAAGATTATTGTTTAAATCTAATAATGTTCTAAACCGTGTTAAATTAACAGGACCATTTACGCGATAAAGCTCATTGTCAGATAAGGTGTGTTTTTTTAATAAAAATTTTGCAATATCATTCGGACAATCTTTCGCAATTTCGAGTCTCACCGCCGTACCATAGCGCCGTGAAAATAACTCGTTTTTAAGGGCATTGGCTAAATCTTCGATATTATCTTCATCTAATAATAAATCGCTATTTCGTGTAACACGAAATTGATAACAGCCAGTGACTTGCATGCCACCAAATAAATCGCTGGCATAAGCATTAATAATGGAATTTAATAAAACGTAATACTCACCTTCTTCGCAATAACGCGCGGGTAAACGAATAACCCGTGGCAAAATCCGTGGCGCATGAACAACGGCTAAACCACTATCACGTCCAAACGCATCTTTACCTTCTAGCGACACAATATAATTTAAACTTTTATTAACCAAACGTGGAAATGGATGCGCTAAATCTAAACCAATCGGAGATATCACAGGTAAAATCTCTTGTTTGAAATATTTTTTTACCCAAGTTTTTTGTTTTGGTGTCCAACTATCCGCATCCAAAATATAAATTTTATTGGCTTGCATCACGGGTATTAAATCTGTGTTTAATAAATCATAAATTGAATTAATGAGTTCATGGGTGATAGTTGAAATATTTTCCATAACTTCTTCAACCGAAAGACCATCGGCGCCTGTTTTTTGCCGGCCGAACACTAGTTGGCTTTTTAAGCCAGCGACACGCACTTCAAAAAATTCATCTAAATTAGCACTACAAATAAATAAGTAACGGAGTCGCTCAAGCAAGGGTAATTCTTTGTTTTGTGCCAACGCTAATACGCGCTGATTAAACTTTAATACGCTTAATTCTCGATTTATATATAAGGTTGATTTGCTTAATTCATCCGGTTCCATAGATTACTGACCATAAGAGATTGATCTCTATTAAGTTTAGACAATTATTTATCATTTATATTCCTCTTTCGGATCAGACACAATAAAATAAGATAAATTTTGTGGGAAAATGCTGACAATATGCAAGTAATCAGGGTCGCTGTACTAACACCTATTCGACAATGTTTCGATTATCTACCGCCGAATGATGTCGATGCTGGTTTAATTAAAATTGGTATGCGCGTCAAAATTCCTTTCGGCCAACGAATGATAATTGGGATTGTCGTAGAGCAAGTGGCTGAATCTGATGTTGCACCAGAGCGGTTAAAAAAAATTATTTCTGTTCTTGATGAAACGCCACTGATTGATGAAACACTTTTTTCACTATGCCAATGGGCAGCGAATTATTATCAACATCCATTAGGCGATGTGTTTGCTTCGGCCCTGCCTAGTTTTTTACGCAAAGGTCGTTCGGCTGATATGACTTATCCTAGTCTTTTTTTGGCGACAGAAATGGGAATGACACTTAATTATAACGATCATAAACGTAACAAAAGACAATTAGCATTACTCGATTTTTGTCGTCAACATCAAGGTGTGACGTTTGCAAAAATTAAAGCAGCAGGTTTTAATCGTGTTTTATTATTAAAATGTATTAATCAAGGTTGGATTGAAGCGAAAGAAATTCTACCTGAAATAAAAACAACTTTGATGAGTGCCAAGCAATTAAATTTAAATGAAGAACAACAACTGGCCGTTGCTCATGTCATTGCTGAACAAAATCATTTTAACTGTACTTTATTAGATGGTGTCACAGGCAGTGGTAAGACAGAAGTGTATTTGCAAATTATTGCCAATGTTTTAGAAAATAAACGACAGGCTTTAGTGTTGATCCCCGAAATTGCATTAACACCACAAACAATTAAACGCTTTACTGATCGCTTTAATGTGCCGATTGTAGCATTTCATTCCGCACTAAACGAAACAGAACGCATGCAAGCTTGGTTACAAGCAAAAGCCGGTGATGTCTCGATTGTGATTGGGACGCGTTCGGCAATTTTTACACCGCTACCAAATTTAGGCATTATTATTATTGATGAAGAACATGATAATTCATTTAAGCAACACGAAGGATTTCGTTATTCTGCCCGCGATTTAAGTGTGATCCGTGCTCAACAAGAAAATATTCCTATTGTATTGGGGAGCGCAACACCGTCACTTGAAAGTTATTACAATGCAAAACGAAAACGTTATCATTATTGTCGTTTAAGTCTTCGTGCCGGCCATGCTATTACACCAACATTAAAAATATTAGACATGCGCAAACAAAAATTATTAGCAGGACTTGCTTATCCGCTAGTTAAAACAATTGAAAAACATTTACAAAATGGTAATCAAGTTATTTTATTTTTAAATCGTCGGGGTTATTCGCCAGCATTAATGTGTCACAGTTGTGGTTGGATTGCAGATTGTCGCTATTGTGATGCGTATTTAACGCTTCACTATGATCCTTATGCGTTGCACTGTCATCATTGTGGAACAGCAAAACCGATTCCCAAAACTTGTTTAAAATGTCAAATGCCAACACTTATTTCTGTTGGCGCGGGGACTGAAAAAATTCAAGCGATGCTTGAAAAACAATTTCCAGATTATGGTGTGGTTAGAATTGATCGGGATACAACAAGAAAAAAAGGTAGTTTAGAATTATTATTAAATGATATTTACTCAGGTAAAAGTCAAATATTAGTGGGCACACAAATGTTGGCGAAAGGCCATCATTTTCCGAACGTTACTTTAGTTGCGATTATTGATGTGGATGCGGGATTATTTAGCAGTGATTTCCGCGCAGCAGAAAAAACAGGACAATTAATTTTACAAGTTGCAGGTCGTGCGGGGCGTGAACAACAACCAGGTGAAGTCATGATCCAAACGCATCAACCGCATCATCGATTATTACAAAC
>CAYGUK010000019.1:0-48526 GCA_964352985.1 uncultured Legionellales bacterium | reverse complement strand
ATTAATTGATAGCGAGGCTCATGATTAATAAGAAGGCCGATTCGACCATTTTGCACATTTGCACTAGCATCAGGAAAGAACTCGAGGAATGTCGCTTTAGGAAAACTTGAAAATTGAATACTCGCATTTTAATTTAAATGAATTTCTTTTAATAAATTTGGTGTTGAATTCTCTCTTATCGCTATAACAATAAAACGTTGTTGCCAAGATTTATCACATTCCATGCCAGTCTGAGACGGACAGAATATAATTGTTTTATGAAGTAAAATAGATTCTGTTTTAGCATAAATTAACATTCACCAAAACTGATAAAGCAATGATTGTGACCGCGCGCTATTAAAATGATTTAAAAAATTAGGCACTACAATTAGAGATAGAATCGTGAATTATTAGGGATGAAAAAGATTGTCAGTGAAGATGTGATAAGACGCAGTTTATTAAAAATAGACGAAGCAGAAGGCGAAAGTTGGTTAGAAAAACATCTCGCTTATTGTTATGAGGAACTATTAAGCATTCCCTGGATATTAGATCTCGATAGCAGTGTTAAGTCGTTATATGGAAAACAAGAAGGCGCGGTCGTGGGATACAATCCGCAAAAACCAGGTCGACCATCGCATGTTTACCATAGTTATTTTATCGCTAATATACGAATGATATTAAATGTGGATGTTCAACCAGGCAATCAAAATGCAGGTTGCTATTCAATGGATGCGTTATAGAAATTATATGATGAGCTCCCTGTATCACATCGCCCAGCGTTTATAAGAGGTGATGTCAGTTATGGCACTGAGCGAGTGATGAATGAAGCAGAAAAAAAAGGAGCGCATTACTTATTTCGCTTAAAATGCACTAAAGTTGTAAATTTATTTCTAAATTTATTGCATTAATTTATGATTGGTGGACGATATTTGTTCGCTTAGTTGAGCCTGATTGTCATCGTGAATCGATCACCACTCGCCCTTTATTACTCAATGCCGTTGGTCGATTGACACATCATCAACGACAAAAGCAGCTAACCATCACGAGTAATCATGCTAAACAGAATAAAATTCAACAATGTTTAATCGCTATTTCTAGATTTTTTCATCAATTAAGCTTAAATGCAGAGCAGTTCACGCCAAAGCAAATATTGGCTCACATTCTTCATGTTGCATTTAGAAAATTCTTTAAATTCGATGCCGCCAGTCCACCACCTATGTTGATTTAGAGAAATTTACCTCTACTGAGTTTGCCATTTTTCATAATTTTGTTCGCAATTTTGTATGCTTACGGAGTATCTATCGCCGAATTTAGGGTGATGCAACACCACTGACTCAAGAAAAACAGCTTGATAATATGTTTGAATTTGGTGAAAATGAAATAGAGCTGGCCAAAACTGAAGATGCTTCGATAGAAGCGTCTTCAGTCTTTGGCAGCATCGCGCCCTCTACGAAATTTGATAATAATCAAATGTATCAGGGCGTGAAGCACACCGAGCTTGATAATACTTCTTATTTATCTGACAATAGTAGCGTCAGTTAAGTATGAACTGTCAGATCAAGTTGTGACTTTTACATATCATGGTATTAGGCCACACTAAAATAAAGTTTATTTCACCTCTAAAAAAAGGGACAAATTGCCAGCTCACATTTTTCAAACTATTTGTACCCTGTTTAACCACGTGGATTTTTAAGGGGTAATTTTTGTTGGCATAATTAAATAATATTTTTTTAATTCTTTCTTGTTTTATTTATATTTGTACTTTATAGTTCGCAAAATTTTAAACCTTCGATGACGTTTTGTTAACTAAAGCGTATTTTCGTGCAATGCCGATTAACGAGGACAAGTTTTCTAAATGCTAAAATTAATAAAGCATCCTAGGGAAAATTGGGGTGTTTTAGTTTAATGTCAGCGGAAGCAAGCCAACTAGACCATGACTTATATCAAGTGAATTTTTCAACTTTATTAAGTCAAGTAAATTGGTTTTTAAGACAACAAAATATTAAAGCGGCGGGTAGATATTTTGCTGGTGGTTTTCTTGCCCTTGTCAAAATCTTGAATACACTTGCCAGTTCGAAATATAAAGTCGAAAGTGCAACCGATAATCCTGAAGTAAAATTTACCTTACCACTCCATCCTGTATTAATTAATGTCATTGCTTACTCTAAAGTTTTTTCCGCCTCAACCACTTCAGCTTTATCAACATTTCAAGAAATTGGAGGTGAAGATCTTCATTCTAAAAATCATTTTATAAAGAATGATTTTATTTTAAAACTAGAACATTTAGCGTTAAAAGCTGATTTAGACGAAGCGAAAACCTTAAATTTGACAGGCGATAATTTATTCCAATTTATGTGTTATCGACTTTTAGTGCGTGACCATTTTATTGGAAATCTTGGCAGCCAATCCCGTTACTTACTTCATTTATTGTGTATTCAATTTTTATCACCTTACCTAGATAATGAAGATCAACAATTAAACCATAATCAAGATG
This sequence comes from uncultured Legionellales bacterium, assembly GCA_964352985.1. GTDB lineage: Bacteria > Pseudomonadota > Gammaproteobacteria > JAHCLG01 > JAHCLG01 > CAYGUK01. The sequence continues at coordinate 46,053 of CAYGUK010000019.1, read as the reverse complement.
CATTATATTTATGTGCTACCTTTCCTAATATTAAAAACAAAATTAATTGTTATTTTGATAGGTTTACTGAAATAGCAAAAGATCATAAGGACTTAATTGAAGAAACTACAAAGTTAGAAAAAACACGAAATAACTTTATAATGTTCGATGCTGAATTATACGATACATTGGAGCATCATGCAGAATATGTCACCCAGAAATCCCGAGAAAAAGATATAATCAAGGAAGCTTTACACTGCGCAAATTACAATCTTACTTTGTTAATGAACAAATTATATGAGCGCGGTATAAAAATACTTGATCTTGAAGCTTATATTAATGAACTATTCCAATACCCACATTTAAATCCTGAGGAAATTCAGGACAGTAATAAGAAACGTTTATATATTTCATTTAATAGCGAGTGGGAGATTATATTAACTAAACTCTCCGATATCAGTATTAATAAGAAAAAGCTTTTAGAATGCTTGCGCAATCAATTGTTATGGGAAACAGAATATCAAACTCATGATAATAAAGTTGCAAATGCATTCTCTGATAAAAAAGACAGAAAATCTGAAAAGGCATATGTAAAACTCCAAAAGCAAAAAAGAGAAGCAATAAACCAACAATATTTTGCGCAAAAATGGGAAGAACGATTTGCAAAACTTGGTTTCTTACTCTCTCTCGTTCTATCAGCAGTATTTACTGCAGAAGCATATTTTTTTGGTAAAGAAGGGATTGATTGGATTTTGCATACTATTTTTCATGTCGCCACAGTATCCCCCACATTATTTATAGCCATGATGACGATTATGTGTGTCACCGCATTTTTTTGTAACTATTTTTTCTCAGGTAATATTATTAAAGCACAAATGCGTAAATTAGGCCGTCATTTTGATCAAGATTTTAAATATTTTAAAAATTCAAATTCACATCATAAAATACGCAATATTATCACCACAGTATTTTTAGTTGCCCTCATTATTCTTGCTTCACGCCCATTAATGTTAATGGCATTTAAATCATTGCCATTTGGATCAGCAACATTACCATTAGCCTATATTTTTCTATCGTTATCAGTGTTAGCTTCAATGTTAGTCATGAGTAATTCAGTCCAACGACTATTAGATAAAAAAGCAAAAGAACAACAAAAAAATGAACAACATCTCGCCATGAGCGCCAATACGGTTAATGCCTTATTAGCAATTACGCTAGGATTTTTCGCCATTAGTTGTGATTATTATCGCCACTCATATTTTACACAACATACAGTAAGATTTATCACTCATACTTTACATATGGGTGGCCTGTTAGGCGGAGCATTAACAGGCGTAGGACTTTTATTTTCTTTAATTTCGATTTTTTATCGTCGTTGGAAATTACGAAAAGAAGGAAAAGAATTTTATCTGAAAAATTCTGAAGTGCTTTCACTTGCGATTAATCTGCTTATTTTTTCAATTGCTTTTTCTTATACCCCAATCGGTTGGATAAGTATCGCCGCACTTTTTGTTCTTGGTGTTTATTGTTTATATCAATCCATCGATAAAAAGTATTCTGTCGGTGAAAAAATTGCCGCTATGTTCGGCATTTTAGTTGCAGTCGCATCCGCTTCATTAGAAGCATTTGGTGATTTTGCTGGATGTTTAAAAGTCGGATTTGGCAAAGCATGTTCAACAGTGTTTGCCGTCGGTGACTTTTTATGTTTATGTTTTTTCTTCTTACGTGGTGCGGCTGAAAAATTTCCAAAATTCATTCGCAGTATTGGTAATGCTTTTCGTCGTCTTTTTGGTTGTAATGAAATTGAAGCCAATCCTCAACCAGCTTCTGATACTGATTTAATCTCACCAAGTTCAGAAGTAAGCAGAAATAGTTCTGAAGAAATTATTCCTACAGCGTCGAGTCAAGAAAGAGAAAGCAAGAAAAAAGCAGAATCAGAAACATCTTCAGAGCAAGTTAGTTCTACTGACGATGGGATTTTCAATAGTCAATTCAAAGAGGCTTTACCTACAGAGCGAATAACCGATTCATTCCAAAGCAGCGATATTGAAGATGAGAGTCATCTAATTGCAGAAGACACTATCACAGATACAAAATCTGAACATACCACGAATAAAGAAGATGAGATATCTTTATCAAAACACACTAAATCGCCACAGATACAATCACCACCAAAAAAAAATTCAGCCGTATTACAAAATCAATTCGGCTTTTTTGCAACAAGTCAATCAACTCAAAAATTTTCAACAAATATTAAAACCCAAAGAGCAAAAAGTTTTTCAACATTATTCGCTGTAAAACATCAAAAAAATGATCATGATGAACAAAGACAAACAAAAAATCAATTTTCTTTAGCCGCCGCCGCGGCTTAATAATGAAGTTAATTTTATTTCAAACAATTTTCAAATTTATAAAAATGGTACAAGCCAACCGATCCAATTGCAGGTGTAGCCACTCACAAAACTTATCTTACATGCAGATGCATTTTGATTATTAGTGCATTGTGTATCACCATTGGCCCAGCCATTACCAGAGCCTTGAGGTGCAGAAGAAAAATTCGGAGATGAAAATCCTAAAGTAGTACAATTTGTAATATCAGTACAATCTTCTGAAACATAAGTGCATTGCAAGGTATTACCACTAATAAAGGCGCCATCAAATTTAAATTTGTTAGAATTTCCCAACCATGGAACCTCGTTATTTTGACTAGGCGCTTGCGCTGTGCCACCACCATCGGGAGTGCACGTACCAACTATTTTAGGACATGTAGATGAATCAAATTGACATCCCACAGATGTAGACTGTGTTGAAGTGCAAGTAACACTTTGAGCGCAAGTAAATGTAGAATAATCTGCAGTACAACCTGCAAAAATAGTAGAAGTATAAAATATCATACCCCCTATTATCCCAACAGCTCGCAAGATATTTTTATTCATTAAACCCACCATCTTATTGATAATTTTATATTTAAGTTACTTTTAGTATAGCCAATTTAAAGTATTTTTCATGAGTTTTTCTCTAAGCTATTGAATTTAACTTTTAACAATTTAAAACTTTTTTGCACCATTCAATAACTTATCAATATAAGCATTTCGTTCAGCTTGTCCCAAACCCACTAAGTTATTTCGAATGTTTTGCTGAATATCAGGGTTAAATCGAGATAAATAATGATCGAATTCACGTTCTCTTTGTTTAGTTAATTGTTGATTTACTTTCGGTTCCATTAATTTTTGTTTTTTAAAATTTTTAGTGTGATTCGTGATAGTTTTTGCAATTAAATTTTGTGAAGAAAAAAATAGGAATAAATAACTGATAAAACACAATAGATACTTCATTTTCACCTCTCTTCTAATGAACTTGCTGCCAAGATTCACGTCCCCAAATACTGGGCGCGGGATTTTCAGTGGCTTTTTCTATATTTCCGCTTGTGGTTGTTGAAAATTTATATTCGATATCACCATTAGAAATTATCGCAGGTGATTGCACAAATCCATTTTGTGATTTTAAACCGGAAATATTCACCAAGGTGCCTAAATATTTAACTTGATCATTTTCATCAAATGCTTTGTCTTGATTTAAATCAAAAGGCGCATCATCTAAACGTGAACCATTATAAGCATTCAATTCCATTAACCAACCTGTACCCCCATAATCACAACGATTTGCTGAAGGAATTAACGTCGTAAAAATAATTTTTCCATTTCTTAAAATAGGTGTTGTGACTTGACGCTCACCTTGTAAAGGCTGGCCCACTGTATGTAAATCCATAAACCAACCTCGATGCAAAACTTCATTGATTTTATTATTTGTGGTAATACGAGTTACATATTTTCCAAAAGACGGTTCAGCTAATATATTTTGTTGTAATAATGAGAGACGACCTACAATCGGTGTAGAATGATCATCAAATAAGGCATAAAAAGATTGTGTCGTTGCACGATTAAGATCTTTATCACTTGGTTCTAAAAATTGTCCCGTACCAAAATATAAAACAACTGTTCCATCTTGTACTTTTAGTCCTCCAAGCGTCAATCTGGCGGTAATAGCTTGAATTTCATTTTGGTTATTTTTAGCAGTAAAAAAAGGTAATCCACCAAAATCAACTTGCCATTTTTGAACATTATTATCTTTTACACTAAATTTCCAAATATGACCAAATAAATCACCCGCATAAATATAATCCGCAATTAAATCACCATCAACATCAGCAACGGCAATAGAGGTTAAACCATTAGGTCGATTTAAATTTTTAGGATCATTTGCTTTACCAACACCCGTATCAATTTTTTTGATTAATTTTCCTGTTCTGGCATTAACAAGATAAAGAACGGCATTTCCTGTTGCACTGACATTGCCATCGGCTTCTGTATTGTTATAACCATTGCCAAAAGCCACAACCCATTCGTTATTATACCTGCGAATAATAGCGGGTTGGCTAAAGGTATAACCTAAATCCGGATCATCTTTATCACTGAATTCCCATTTTGCAATTTTTTCATAATTCGATTCGCTTAAAAATAATTCTGGATCAGTCACATCCAATACAAAAATACCTTGGCCACCTTTATTTAACCCACTGGCTAATATCGTTTCCCATTTTTTTGTTGTTTTATTAAATACATCACCAATCATCGGCGAGCCATCTACAAAATATTTATGATTATATTTATCTGATGTTAATTCACTTAATTTAGGCAGCAACATGCTTGGCACGTAAGCCATCATTTCACTACCATCTTCGGCATTAATTGCGTGTAGCATGCCATCATTGCCGCCAAAATAAATCACTTTTTTTCTATCCTGATGGTTTATTCTAAATGCCGCATAATTTTCATCGGCTAAATTTTCAGGTGAACCTTTAGGCCAATCATGACGTGTATAAGGAAATTGCGGTTGACCCGAAAATAATGGCGATGAATTAATAACATCACCTAATAACGATGAACGATTTCGAAAAAATCCACCGTTTTGTTGTTCAAAGGATTGATCACCTCGAATATAGTTTAAACGTTTCTCACCGATTTGATCATCATCATTTAAGCCTGTATCTGAATTATAACGATGATAAAGCATGCCTTCGGTCCCAAAAGGTATTTAGGGAATGACTATTTACCGCACTACTTGCTGCCGTACTAGATTGCGCTAAAATTTTATTTAATATGGCACCTAATTGATTTTTAATTTGAGAGGGATTAGTAACTAAGAAAAAATTATCGGGTTGGCCATTTTGATCAGCATCCCACTCTTCAGTTAAATCAGGAATATTATTCCCATTTTTATCATTGAACCCACCCCATTTTGCGGCATACCAAAATGGGGGTTCAATAATAGTCGCAGTGGAAGTGCCTGGAATAAAAACGCGTCCAACAGTATGGGTTGAAGTATTTAATGGATATCGCGTATCTAAATAATAATTTACCGCGCCAAAAGGTTCATTCATTTGACGGATATCTAAATAAATACCATCCGCCGTAGAACCAGAAACAACATAACCTAAATGTTGCCATAAACAAGCAGCTTCATAAGTATTTTCTAACGTGATCCTCACCGCTTCTGGATTTGATAAAATTTCATAACGAAACACGACGATAGCATCCATATCAAAATTACCACCCTGTTCCATATTTTCGAAATTAATTCGAAAACGTCCCGTTGTTGGTGTAAGTTCCTCAATATTAAAATCCGTATCATAATTGGGATAAATATCACTAATGACTAATAAATTAGACTTTGCACAACTTTCATTTTGAGAATTGTCATAAGGATCCACCCACGGGACATTCGATAAACCTAATTGATAATCGCGCGTATTTCCAGAATAATTAAATTCAGGTGTCGGTTGTTTTTGTCCGTTATAATAGCGCAATGACTCATACATCATTTCAGCGATGGGATTTCCCCAGGAAACACAGCGCCCTTCGGGTAGTGATTGATTTGAAATCCAACCACAGGTTGCTTCATTATATTCGTATCCACTATTATATCGCCCAAAGTCAACAATACGCATGCGATCAATATTTTTTACAATGCCAACCGTATTTGTATAAATACCAGTTTGCGGATCAACCTCACCGTCACTCGGATTTGTTTCATTAATAAATTTTGCAATGTTACGACGTAACACACCCCCAGATAAATTTTTCGCATAAGAACCTGACATTAATCCAAAACGCATTTTATCTCCATCACCATATTGATGAAGAAATCCTGTTGTTTTTTGATTGCCATTGGGATAAGTAATACAATTTTCTTCAGGAAAAGCGGGATGACAAACACTGACTCTCAACCAATTATCTTCAATATTATTAATTTCTGTACCATCATCGAATTGATTACCGGCAACGGGCGCTTCTTGTGCTATCCAATTCCAAATACGTTTGTTGGGTTTAGAATTATTACTAAAAAAGTAATACACTCAACTATTCTTGCCTGCAATTTTTAATACCTTTATAAAACATGCGCAGCTCTACACTGTCGTTCCATAAAATGATATTGATCCTAAAAAGACGAGAAATAGAATGGATATTATACTATTATTTCTACCAAATTTGCGCATTTGTAATCGTTATAAGTTTAAAATAGTAGATAAATCACCATTTTGCAAGTTGCATTTAAATAAAGTGGCGCATATGTCTAGATTTGACAACTTCAGACAATATTAACATTTATCGAAATATAAACATCCGTGAGCGTATTATTATAATGATTGTAGCTATCACCATAGAAATTCACTACACCAAGATTTACACAACCTCCATCTTAAAAACTAACTGAATCACCTACATTACCATCAACAAATAATTCTGTTGTGCCGGTAAAAGCAAGGATATCTGCTAATTCAATTGCAACCGTATTATTTCCAGTCCAGGTAAAATCATTTTTTCTATATTATCAACTAAGCCACTGACAGCACTAAAATCAATGGTGTCACTTGCTCCAGCATATAACAGCGTATCGAAACCATCGTTACTATTAAAAACATCAGCCCCACCTGAATCTGTGTCATAATTTAGTAAAAAATATCAGCCGCACGGAAACCCTCACTATCATTTTGAAATAATATTTCAAAATCAGATAGTCCATTACCATTCAGATTAATCCAAAACAACTCATGGTTGAAGTAACTGAAAATGTATCTCAAACAAAAGATGATTTGATCAAAATGAAAGAATTAGGATTAAAGTTCGCTATTGATGATTTTGGAATAAGTTATTCATATTTACGTTATCTTGCCCTATTACCTTTAGATTTTCTTAAAATTGATTATGATTTTACTTCAAAAGTCACTGAAGATGATAATTATAAACAAATCACCAAGACTATCTTAGATTTTACCAAATCACTGAATTTTAAACCATCGCTGAAGGTGTTGAGCAGAAAGTTGAATTGCAATATTTGCAAGACAATCATTGTGATTTATGTCAAGGTTACTATTGTTATAAGCCTATAAAATTTGAAGAATTAATTGTCGCATAAGATTCAAATCGCTCTAATTCCATATCAACGTTATTTGGGCAATAAGCTTATTTTAGACTTTCTACATTGCATCTAATTTTATCCCGCGTATAATTATCTAATAATGACGCCAAAGGTTACATCAATTTTTTATGACCCAGCTTATGACTCCCCTTAAAGTACAAAATTCTGGATTAATAAAAAATATAAGTTCACATCCAGCGACTTTAATCAAATATTTATTAGTTATTTTATTATTCTCTAGTTTATTTTTCTCGAAAGTATACAGCTTAACAACAGCTAACAGAACGAAATTATTAACTCAAATTTTAACACAAGCAGGTCAATATCAAACGCTATCGTCCAGGTTAAATTACTTTAGTGCTCTATTTCTTACTAAACATTATGCTTACGATAGCCTTGGTGAAGGTCACCAAGGCAGTTATGATCAAAGACCTAGATACCGTTTTGATAAATTTGATTGTCAAACTTATGTTGAAACCGTGTTAGCGTTAAGCCTAGCAAAAGATCCCCAGCAATTTAAAAAAATAATTGATCACATTCGCTATCAAGATAGTCATGTGTCATTTATAAATCGTCACCACTTTCCAAGTAGTGATTGGATCATCGCTAATCAAAAAGTAGGTCTGATTAAAAATATCAATACAACACTCGCACCTCACCACATTGCATATGCTACTACTTATATCGATAAGAAAAATTGGATTAAAAACATTTCGAGTAACCGAATTCATTTAATTAACCGTACTGAAAAAATTCATGATGAAACATTGAAAAAACTAAGGTCCCTTGGTCATCAATTTAATAATATCAATGCTAGCATTTCTTACATTCCACTCAGTGTTATACTCAGTAAAAAACAAGCAACACAAGGTTTTCCCATACTACAAAAGTTACCGATTCTTTCAATTGTTTTTATCGTCAAACCAAATTGGCACCCCAAAGTTTTACATGGTACAAAAATGAATGTCTCTCATATGGGATTTATTATTCGGCATAATAATACGCTCTATTTTAGGCATGCTAGTACTGTTCAAAAAAAAATAGTGGATATCAACCTTCTTCATTATCTAACAACCAGTTTACGCCAAGCAAAAAATAGGAAAATTGGCTTGAGTATTTATAAAGTAAGAAAAGTAAACTTGGGCTAATTTCCAGATTAGTTTGAGAGATATTCTATTTTATATTTTTTTAAAAGAGTTAGAATAGAGTTTCATGGTTAGTCAAAAGGAGTATTGACCCATGGACATCTTAACGTTAATTCCCGCAGTGGCTTCTATATTTGCACTTTCCGTATTCTCAAGGCGTACGCGCTGGTTATGTTATAGCTTAGTCAATCTAAGTATATTGGCAGAAATTCCAGCCCCCGTTAATTTAACAGCATTGATTGTTTGTATTGCATGCTTATTCGGTCTCTTTGCTGCTGAATTCTTACGGCCAAATCTTGCATTTGTTGATTTACGGAAAGTCAAAACATAAGTTTAAGGACAAGCGTGATCTTCGATCATCGCTCGTCCTGCTGGATTAATTGTAACTAATTTAGCATTGGTGCCCGTGCAACCATTGGTTAAAAAAGTAAAATTTCCTGTATTGGAAATTGGGAAACCACTCCCGCCATAAGTTATGCGACGTTCAATTGAATTCACCATGTTGGCATCAGGTAATTGAGAATGTACACGCAAAATATCACCGTTTGCGGCTAAATCACCATCACCATTTTCATCAACAAAAACAAGCCAACCATTCCCCCAACTAGCATCATTGATGTAACTTGATCCGGTTTCACAAGCCGATAAAGTATTATCACTCGCCGCACAAATTGAGACAGACACGCCTCGTTTAATTGCTTCACTCCGAGCATAACTTAGCATTGAAACAAATTCTTTTGAAATGGTGTAAGCTCGATTATTTTGCAACACAGCTCGTAACGCAGGAGAAGCAAGCGCCATTAAAATGCCAGCAATCACAACGCTCGATTATAGACTATGAAAAATAACATTCGTTCTATAAATAACCGACTTTTTCATTGAATCAATGACTTAATTGAATTAAATAAGACACACTACTGCTAATAAATGTTACATTTTTTCTAATCTTATCCGCATTGCTTTGTTAAAGATTAATTGATATCGAGGTTGTTGAGCGATGGCAAAGACGATTCGACCATTTTGCACATTCGCACTAGCATCAGGAAAGAATTCGAGGAATGTCGCTTTGGGAAAACTTGAAAATTGAATACTCGCATTTTTATTTAAATGAATTTCTTTTAATAGCTTTGGTGTTGAGTCTTCTCTTGTCGCTATAACAATAAAACGATGTTGCCAAGCTTTATCACATTCCATACCAGTCTGAGACGGACAGAGTATCATTGTTTTATGAAGTAAAATAGATTCTGTTTTGGCATAAATTAACATTCGCCAAAATTGATAAAGCAATGATTGTGACCGAGCGCTATTAAAGTGATTTAAAAAATTAGGCACCACAATAAAAGATAGAATGGAGACAATCACCAAGGTCACTAAAAGTTCGAGCAAGGTATAGGCTTTAATATTTTTCTCCTAGAAAAAACTTGCCACGTCGATTAACCAGTATATAAAATACTGACTTCGGATCAAGGGGGAAAATCTGACAGCATGCAACACACTTCTGATATTATCATTATTGGCGCGGGGATAATGGGATTATTCACCGCAAAGTTATTAGCAGAAAATAATTTAACAGTAACCCTAATCGAAAAAACACAAGTTGCAAAAGAAGCATCCTGGGCAGGCGGTGGTATTATCTCACCACTTTATCCTTGGCGATATGATTTACCTATTTCAACATTAGCTGAAAATTCCACGAATTTTTATCAAGCGCTTCACACACTCTTAATAAATAAAACTCAAGTCAACATTGAATGGCAGCAGTCTGGCTTACTCATGCTTGATTGTAAAGATACTATTCCAGCGTTAAATTGGGCAAAAAAACAAAATCAACAAATGTCACTGTGTCACACTGAAAAGCTATATCCGCACCAAATTAAAACATGTCAACAAGCCTTATGGATGCCTAATGTGGGACAAGTCAGAACACCTCGTGTTGGGCAAGCATTAAAAACCTTATTATTACAACATCCCAACATTACTATTTTTGAAAACAATAAAATTAATCAATTTAAATATGATGGCAATAAAATTATTGCTGCAATGAGTGGCAAACATAGTTTTCATGCGGAAAAATTTATTATTACTGCGGGTTGCTGGAGTCAAAAGCTTTTATCTTTATTCAAATTAAATATACAGATTTTCCCTGTTCGGGGACAAATGCTCTTAGTCGCATTAAATAAACCTTTAAACTTACCTATAATATTGCATCGAAATCATTACATTATCCCAAGAAAAGACTCGTATTTATTAATTGGTTCGACGCTAGAACATAGTGAATTTGATAAATCAACAACACTCGACGCTAGAAATATACTGTGGCATGCCGGATGTGAAATATTACCAGAAATAAAATCGATGCCAATCATAAAACAATGGGCAGGATTAAGACCCGGCAGCATGCAATACCCTTTTATCGGAAATATTGCGCACTTTGATAATTTATATGTTAATGCCGGCCATTTTCGAAATGGCTTAGTAACGGCACCTAAATCTTGTGAATTATTAAAAAATATTATTTTAAATGAGCCCCCGATCATCGACCCAAAACCCTATGAACCAAAATATGATTTTATCACTACAACAAAATCATCAAAGGAGACAGTTGAAATTGGCTAAGGTCTCTTTGCACGCATCCTATTGCTCTCCATATTGCTATACCATTCACTTGGCTTGTGTAATCCAGCACTTTCAAGTTGATCATATCCAACAATTCGACCAAAAATAAATTTCATCTCTTTTAATGTTGAAAATAAAGACTCGTGCAGAGCATCAATCATATTTGATACCTCTTCTGAGCGCTGACCAATGGGATATTTAGTTTCAAGATCTAATGAATATTTTATTTGTCCTATCGCTCTATTAATATAAGAATTTAAATTTTCTAATTTAAGCTTTGCTAAAACAGCTTGAGTTTCTTTATCTGTTTTAAATGTACCATACATAGAATCAACGCCATTTTTTATTTTTGTTAAATGATATCATATAATATTTTGGTGGAAATTCAAAATTGTTAAATGTAATTAAGATGATAACTTATAACTATCTATAAACAAGACTAATCAAGATGTGCTTCTTGAACTCTCCTACCAAAACAAAGTGTTTTATCTGTGAATTCAGTTGATAAACACTGTGTTAAATATTGCAGATCTCAAATATAATAACTAGTATTTTCAACATGTTAAATATTTTTCACTTTAGAAGAATAAGTAAGATCAGTTTATTGGAAATTGTCATGAGTCACCAGATAGAAAATAAAAATGATACTAAGTAGAGAACAAAAATCCCTGATTAAAAGTTGCAGTCAGGTAAAACAAATCTGTGAGCCAATTTTTTCGACCTTTGCCATTAATTTATTCCAATATACGCAAATCGATTATTTAGGTCGAGGTTTTGGCCTTTGTACTAATGCAGAGTGGTTAAAGTACGGATGGGAAAATCAAATTGAACAACAAACCGAAGGTGCACCAGTACTTCTGCTTAAAAACGTGTTGTTGATTTTGATGATTGCAAAAAAGATTGTCCTTTTGAAAAAAACTATGTTCTACCATTAAAAAATTATTTTAATGTATTCTATAATATCGTTATTATAAAACTTCACGCAACTCATGCGGCATTCTATCATTTTGGTGCGCCAAAAGATGTTAAGAATTTTCCTATTTTAGTTCGTAATTATTTAGACTACTTTAATAAATTTATTAATTATTTTAATCTCACCACAGCAGAATTAATTGCACGGTCTAAACAATTAGGAATGTTTAGCGTAAATAACTTTGATCACTATATCGAACTATACAAATCAAAGATAATTGATAAATCAACACTTAATCAATTTAATGAACAAATCTTACCAAAAAGATTTTATATTGATAAATCAAAAAATATCTATCTAACTCAAAGAGAGTTAGAGTGTATTAAAACATTACTTAAAAATAAAAGTTATAAATTTGTCAGTAATGAGCTTGTCATTAGCCATCGCACTGTTCAAGATCATATGAATAAAATACGTGATAAACTTCATGTAAAAAATAAAAAAGAACTGTTCAACATTATTGAAAATAAATTATTTAAAGACATTAAAAATCTCTTTATCGATCCCAAAGAAGCTTACTGTCATGACTATAATTATGTTGATGAATAGCGTTATACCATTAATATTTGATTATAAAATAAAAGTTGGCTTTTTTACGATGTGTAGTTCTAGTACCATTTGCGCTTTTTAACTAATATCTAATTTAAGCCAATCAATCGCAGCTTGATGTAAACAGTTTTGCTTTTCTTTTTGACTAAGGTTAGTTGCATGTTGAATAAGTTCACCTGCTTGATATTTTCCACCACCAGGTATCGCCTCAAATTCACCTAATGGAAAAGGATAATCACTGCCGAGTGCAACTTTATCCTGACCAAATAAATCGAGTATCCGTCTTAGCGTCGAAAGATCATGAACGAGAGAGTCAACCCAAAAACGACCACAATAATTTAAAGGTGGTTCTTTTATAGCAATAGCACACAAATCGGGTCTTACATGAAAAGCATGTTCAACTCTCGCCGCCGTTGCAGGAAATGCACCGCCACCATGTGCGAAAGCAATTTTTAATTTTGGAAATTTATCATAAACACCAGAAAAAATTGTGGAACAAATAGCAAGACTTGTTTCTGCGGGCATGCCTACTAACAACGGTAACCAATATTTTTGCATGGAATGTTGTTCCATCATATTCCAAGGATGAATAAAAATTGCAGCGCCTAAAGATTCAGCCGCAGAAAATATGGGAAATAGTTTTTCATCACTTAAATTAATGCGTCCTTCTTGAGTGTCTATATTCGTCCCAATTTCAATGCCTTTTAAATTTAAATCGAGCATTATCCGTTCTAATTCTTTTATTGCTAACTCGGTAGATTGCATCGGCAACGTTCCTAAACCAACAAATCGTGTGGGATACAATTCACAGAGACTACTAATATAATTATTGAGTACTTGTGCCGAATATAATGCATGTGTTGAATTAATTTTTTTTGTAAAGACATGGGTGTCTCCTCGTGTAATCGTTAGTATATTATAGACAAATTCTAAATAGCATGCAGCTTTGAAATTCATATTATATTTCATTATATTCAATACTTACGCCATAAGTAATAGGATAATCTATGATCCAATTACCATACTAAAAAATTTCGATAGAATATTTATTCTCGAATAGATCAATGCTAAAACAGCTTGACTCTAACCTTAAGGTCAGTGTTATGATTTAGTCCAACTACTGATGAAACAAGGCGTTATGATGAATAAACTCACCATTGGACAACTTGCAAAATTAACCGGAAATACTATCGTCACTATTCGTTATTACGAAAAACTCGGGTTGTTGGGCGATATTAAACGTAGTGAAGGTGGATTTCGCATTTACACAGAAAGTTTACTCCCCTTATTTCACTTTATTAAAAATGCTAAGTTTGTTGGATTTGATTTAACTGAAGTAAAAGAATTAATTGATTTACAAAAAAACCTCTCGACATCGGCTACCGTTAAAAAGAAAACAAAAAACAAAATTGATGATATCGATCAAAAAATTAAAACCCTCACAAAAATGAAAAATGCGTTAACAAAATGGGAAAAAGCCTGTGATGGCAAAGTCTCAATTGATAAATGTCCAATTCTTAGCAACCTCTATAGTTCATCCATTATTAAGGAATAAGATCATGTCAAAAGCAAGTTCGTTCCGCTTAACTCTCCATAATGTATCCTGCGCAAGTTGTGTTAAAACTATCGAAAAAGCATTGAAAAATTTAAATCATATTGAGACTTTTCAAATTAATTTCGCCAATCGTACGATTGATGTAGAAGGTACTCTTACACCTGAAAAAGTGATCAGCACTTTACAACAAAGCGGCTATGAAGCCTCTATCGAAAATGTGCAAGATGATCAATTACAAGAGCAAAAACATTTTCAACATTTACTAAAGCAAACCATCGTAGCTGGTGTTGCGGGAATCATTATTTTATTTTTAGGCTACAGTGCTTTAATACCTGCACTTTCATTTGTCAAAGGACAAATTATTTGGTTTGTTATTGGTTTTATCACACTTTTAATTATGACTTATTCTGGACGTTCTATTTATAAAAGTGCCTGGCATGCTTTTTTAAACCATCATGCCACGATGGATACCTTAATTGCGATTGGCACTGGTAGCGCTTGGTTATATTCAATGGTTGTCACGCTTTTTCCATTTTTTATTCCAGCCAACATTCAACATGTCTATTATGAAGCATCGCTTATTATTATTGCCCTGGTAAATTTAGGTGCGGCGCTTGAAATTCGCGCTCGCGGTAAAACATCAGAAGCTATCAATAAACTAATTAATTTATCCGCGAAAACGGCAAAACGTATCAATGCAGATGGACAAGAAGAAGATGTTGATATAAATTTATTACAACATAATGATTTAATTCGCGTTCGACCCGGTGAAAAAATAGCAGTTGATGGCATTATCACAGAAGGCCAATCTATCATTGATGAATCCACGTTAACAGGTGAACCCTTAGCCGTTAATAAAAAAGTAGGTGATGAAGTATTTGGTGCAACGATAAATAAAACGGGTAGTTTTGTGTTTAAAGCATTACGTGTCGGGAATGAAACAACCTTATCGCAAATTATCGATTTTGTTCAACAAGCACAAAATACCAAACCACCTATTGCTAAATTAGCCGATGTTGCCTCCTCTTATTTTGTGCCTATTGTTTTAATTGCGAGTGTTATTACTGCATTAGTTTGGATTAATCTCGGTTTTTCTTCAGGTTTTGTTTTAGTTGCCGCGATGACAGTATTAGTGATTGCTTGTCCTTGTGCCTTGGGCTTAGCGGCACCCATTTCAGTTATCGTAGGCATGGGTAAATCTGCTGAGCAGGGAATATTAATTCGAAATGGTGAAGCCCTACAAAAAGCGAGTCAATTAAATGTGATTGTATTAGATAAAACCGGGACGATTACCAAAGGCAAACCCGAAGTAGTAGAAATCATCACAACTGAACATTACGACAAAAATCACATCTTACAACTTGCAGCTAGTTTAGAGCAATTTTCAGAGCATCCCTTAGCCCAAGCGATTTTAACCCGACAAAAGTCGACAAACCTATCATTAAAAGCCATTACCGAGTTTGATGCCGTAACGGGTTTTGGTGTGACAGGTAAAATTGATAATGAATTAATATTATTGGGTAATCAAAAATTAATGGCGCAATATCAAATTGAAAACAGTGAAATTATAGCAAAAGCGAATCAACTCGCCAGTAAAGGTCAAACGCCAATGTTTTTAGCAAAAACGAACCATATTATTGGTCTCATTTCAGTTGCCGATCCGATTAAACAGAGTTCACCCTTAGCAATAAAGGCCATGCAGAGAATGGGTTTAGAAGTTGTCATGTTAACAGGTGATAATCAAAAAACAGCTGATGCCATAGCTGAGAAATTAAATATTAAACACGTTTATGCAGAGGTGTTACCTAAAGATAAAGCTGATATCATCACAAAACTTCAGCATAATAATCAACGTGTCGCCATGGTGGGTGATGGTATAAATGATGCGCCAGCACTTACCAAAGCAGATGTCGGTTTTGCGATGGGGAGTGGGAGTGATATTGCGATTGAAAGTGCTGATATCACTTTAATTAATCATTCATTGCAAGGTGTCTTAAACACGATTGCCATTTCAAAAGCAACCATGCGTAATATTAAACAAAATTTATTCGGTGCCTTTATTTATAATATTATTGGCATCCCGATTGCGGCCGGCGTACTATTCCCCCTTATTGGAACCTTGTTAAATCCTATTTTTGCAGGCATGGCGATGGCCTTATCTTCTCTCACTGTGGTAACCAATGCTAACCGCTTACGATTTTTTAAAATAAAGGAGCAAGCAAAATGATGATCATAATAAATGTGATTGGTTTAATTTTAATTATCGCTATTATTTGGTGGTTTTGGTTAAGTGAACCTAAAGCGGTAAGTCAAAATGAAGATATTATTTCTATCGATATTAAAGATGGTGTTTATTCCCCAAGCAGAATTGAAGTCAAAAACAATCACCCTGTTCAATTACAATTTACACGATACGATCAATCACCTTGCAGTGAATATATTGAATTTAAAGAATTAGGCATTCAACATCAAATCGCATTTAAGCAAACACTTCACATCGATTTAGGTAAACTCAATCCGGGGCACTATCATTTTGCTTGCCAAATGAATATGTATCAAGGTGAACTGATTGTGAAGAATTAAATTGTGAATTTTATTTAAAAGATTCTCGGTTGAATTATATTTATTATTTTAAAATAAAATATCCGGAAAAAATAAGTATTTTTTAAAATATATTTGTCTCTATATTTTTATTTCTCATTTATTTAACCTATTAATTATTGTATTATAATTTTGTACTTAATAAGTTGAAAGAAATTATAAAAAAAAATAGTTATGGACTAGTTAGCAAACATAAATTTAAGGAGAATAAAATGTCCGCCACTGCTGAAGCTGTGTTAACACAAAATAAATTACCTGAAAATTTAATTGAACCATTAGCAAACGCCATTTATAAATCACTCACCACAATGTCGTTAGAAAAATTCATTCCGTTATTAAAAAGTACAAACTTATATTATATGAACTCAAGTCAATATGATATAAATCTTTATTTTTTTACTGTAACAGTACAACCTACCCATAAAACGAACAAACTGACTTTCAATCAAGCTATCCAAAATCTCAGCGCAAAACAAATAACGGTTTCTGCTGTTGCTTGGAATTTATTAAATCTTAACAATAGCGATATAACGAGTAATACTTCCGCCAGGTTTTCTTTTATGATGCATTTAATTCAATATGCAATTGATAATAATATTATTGAAAGTGTGCGACTTACTGGTGATAGAATTTTTAATTTATCAAGCAAATCATTGATTAGCGGTGAATCAACAAAAATATTATTAGAGAAAGTTAGTTTCAAAATCGATAGTTTACAAGCTTTAGAAAAACAAAGAGCTGATATTGAAAAATTAGATGCAGAAGCTAAAGCAACTGCCGAAAAAGAAGAACAAGCTGATCAAAATCCTTGCAATATAATGTGATGATTTAAATAAAATTATAATTATGACTAAGATATAATTTAGAACTTAATCTCACCTAATCCAGGTGAGTTAGTCGGATATAACACACCTTTATCTAAATGGAATAAATTTGTAAAAGGATCATTATCTAAAGCTAAGTGACCATCTAAATCAGCGTATTCGATATTTTTAGAACTTAGTGCAAAATGCAATCCCGCCGCAATACCTAAAGAACACTCATCTAAACACCCAACCATAACTTCCATCCCTGCCGCTTTAGCGACTGAGTTAATATGTGTGGATTCTGCAATGCCGCCCATTTTCATTAATTTGATATTTAATAAATTGGTCAAATCATCTTGAGCTAATCCAAATGCTTCTTTAAGTGTTTTGACACTTTCATCCGCCATGATTGGAATACTACCATTTGGTGTTATTTCTTCGAGTTTACTTTCTAATTTAGGGGTAGTCGGTTGTTCAAAAATTTCAACTTGGTATTTTTTGATTTGAGTCATAAATTGAACCGATTCTTCAGGTGTATAACCTTGATTGGCATCAAAACGCAAATGTAATTCATCACCAAATTTTTTTCTCAGCGCAATGACTTTTTCAATATCTTCATCTAGACTAAGACCACCTTTTAATTTTATTATCGTGAATCCTTTTTTCACATAATAGCGTACTTCAGCTAATGTTTCTTATAAAGGAATCATACCGATTGTAAGACTAGTTCCAATTGAATGTTTATATCCACCTAAAATTTGATATAGCGGCAATTGCGCTTTTTTGGCAAGCAAATCATAAAGCGCCATATCGACCATTGCTAAAGTTGAAAACGCACGAGGCATCGCATCTTTCAATTCATTAATGTGTCTTCCAATTTGAAACGGGGATTGATTAATTAGTTGAGAATTAACTGCAGAATTAATATTCTTAATAACATCCTGGCAACTTTCACCCGTCACAACGAGATCAGGCGCAGCACAGCCATAGCCGATGACATTATTATCACATACTAATTTTAAAATGATATTTTCAGCTTTATCAACAGTTTCATAAGCAATAGTATATGGCGCGATTAACGGCATGTTTAATTCAACATACTCAATGTGTTTTATTTTCATCAGTGTCTCATTTTTGGTATTTTAAAAGTAATTCAACTAAATCATCAGCACCATTTTCTAACACATCAAACGTGGGTAAACCTGTCTCTGAAGTTAATGATTGACAGTTTGGTAATATTTCTTCTTTACTCATATTTTCATGATTTAACGTAATGGCAACAACTTTTTTATTTGAGATTAATTCCAACGCGGCAATTTGCGTTTTAATATCATGTAAGGGATAACCAGGAAAACCATCGTATTCTTTCCGTTTTGGTGCATGCTGTAACACAATAACATCCGGTCTAAAAGCCGCTAAGATTTCAAAACCACCGGGATAAGCTGGATTTAATAAACTCCCCTGACCTTCAATCACAAGCGCATCGGGTGATTCATTTTTCCAAGCTGAATAAGTCGCATGCTCAATTTCACCGGCAACAAAATCATTAATACAACTATCTAAAATCATCGAATACTTCGCACCTTGCAACCAAGCTGTTTGACCCGTACCAATTAATTCTGCTTTGCGATTTTTTTCTCGTAAACCATGAACAATCATCCACGCAGTCGTGCGTTTACCCACAGCGGAATCAGTGCCTAACACCGCAATTTTGAGACAAGACACTTGTTCGATGTTACCAGTGAAAAAATGCAATTTATCTCTATCAGGTGTTTTACGAATATCTCGAATACGACAGTTATTTGCTTGTGCGATTTTAATCAGATCATTATCGTTTGATAAAAAATCATGTAACCCACTATCAATATTCATTTGATATTCTAAAGCTTGAATTATCGCTTTTTTATGTTCGGGTGCTAAACGACCACCATCCGGCGCTAAGCCTATAACCATAGTTGAAGGTTTTTGATTTTCATCCATTGATTCATACGCGCTTTCAACGCAAGAAAAAATTGGAATATCTTTAAATCGTTGATCTAAAACTTGGCCCGCATCATTACCGGCATAACGTTGATCAATAACGCCAACAACATTATATCGTTCTGTAAATCGGACTAAACCATGTGCTGTTTTACCATTTGGTGTATTGAATGCGCCTTCAGCATAGACTAAAGCATTACCATCGATTGATTTTTTCATCTAATATTTTCCTGTAATAACTGCGACATATCTGTCATTCACTAAATTATGTTTTTTATTCATTTCTAATAAAGCAACTAAACCTGCTGTGGCAGCGGGAATAATTCTATAGCCTTCATGTTTATGTAAAAAACTACTCATTGCTATCATTTTATTATCACTAATATTATAAGCTGAACCCTCCGATTCGATAATTGCTGATAATGCTTCATTACCATCATAACTGTGCCAGTTAATTAAGGGTTCATTAATGGCTGTTTCCTTTATGATGCTGGGATCTAAATCTTGGCAATAATCTAGGCCTGCCAAAAATGAACTAATGATAGGATTTTTTTTCGCAGCCGATCCCGCAATAATTCTTGGCACTCTCGATGTTTTACCGCGTTTATATAAACTCATAAATCCACGATAAACACCTGCTAATAAGGTTCCATTTGAAACTGGCATTGCAATTATTCTCGGCGCATCTCGCAATTGATCATAAATTTCATTTGCGATTAATGAGTAAGTCATAATTTGTAATGAAGTATTGACCCCCCCCGGATTGGCATCATACCATCCATGTTCAAGTGCTTGTTGACTTGATATTCTAACCGCATCTTCATAGGTGCCAGGAACACGAATAATTTCGACATTATATTGCTCCATGTCGACAATTCGTTTTGTATGGTATTGTTCAGGGATATAAATTTTGCATTTCATATTAGCGATATCTGTCGCATAAGACATAGACATTCCATAATTGCCACAGGTTGCAATGCAAATAATATCGTAACCACGACGTAACGCATCTTGCACTTGTGAAAAAGCAATGCGATCTTTGTGCGTGCCTGTTGGATTTTCGCCTTCATACTTGATGTAGAGCTGGCGAATATCGATATCGCGTTCTAAATTTCTGGCGCGGTTAAGTGAAGTATCACCAATATCTAAACTAATGATATCTTCAAACGCATCTAATCGTGATCTTGCTGATAATGAATTATCTTTGACAATTTGACTGAGTTCTTCAACTTCTCGACTTATTTTCACTTTTTTATTTGGTTTATTCGTTTGCATCATTAACAATCCCCAAATGTATTACACGTGATCCGACCTGGCAGACTGGATTTGTCGATTTGCCTATGACGACTGCATCAAAAGGTGCCTTGATGGTATCAATTAACTCACCATAAATATCAATTATTGTCGCAATTATCTCACCTTCTCTGACTTTATCCGTTAAACCAGGTAGAACACTTAGAATACCAGCATGATTCGCATAATTCCAATATGATTCTTGGCAAATAACAGGCTTGTCTTCATTATTTATTTCACCATCATCTGATATCATATTTAATATCTTTAATGTATTTTTCAAGCCTAAAAGACTCAGTTTTAAAAATTTGTCCTGAAATAAATTCGGATTGCCCGCTTCAATCGTCAACGCGGAGATGCGTTGTTTTTCAGCTTCACTTCTAAGTGAACCTTTTGGCCCTGGCTGATTCACTATGATCTGGGGAGATTGAGCTAACGCCATTTTGTAGATTTCAGAATGATTGAGATTGGCTTTAACGTAAAAAGAATTGATGTGTCCAAAACTCGCGGTATGCAAATCGATAAAATAATCAAAATGCAGCAGTAATTTTTTGACAATAGCATTCGCGTATACTTCTGATGAGGTGCCATTGGGCGCACCTGGCATCAGTCGATTTAAATCTTTGCCATCTGAAAATTCTCGCGTACCATTTAAAAAGCCAGGAACATTGAGTACGGGAATGAGAATAATTGTCCCAGTTAATTTATTTACATCAATTGATTTCCATAGAGAATGAATAACAGAAACACCATTTAACTCATTGCCATGTAAAGCCGCAGTGATACCGATGCATTTACCGGTATCCCCTTTTGCAATCATATAAGGAATTTGCCACCAGTTACCGAGTGGATCTTTAATCATATTTAATTTACCGAAGTTTTTGGTGAATGGCGGTATTTCGGTTAGTTCAATGTGATTTAATATCATGTTAAGTTCACTATAATTTCTTGTTGTTAAGTTTGGCTCTTCTCAACTTTTCGCCATTAGACTTTTTTAACTGAACATATCGAGTATCTATTATTTGTGTCCTTTTTGAGAGGGAGGTGAATGAAAAAGTTGATTTGCCTTGAAAAGTTTTGATTCATTAAGTCGAAGATCACTTTTCATTTAAACTACCTTTTCTAACTGACAATCTCATCTGAAATACACAGATACAAATGACTAAATCAGACAAGGTTAATTGAATTAACTCTAGCAAAGATTTTAGATACTTTTGCATATTTACCATTCCAACTCTAGCGATGGTTTACAATTATCACGAATAATACGACTAAGGCGAATATACGCCAAACAGTGCAAAAGTAAATGATTTTTTACATCACCATTGGGAATGAAACAAGCTAACTAGAGACATTATAAATTCAATTTATTCTCTTCTTAAAATATCGATCAAAGCGTTGCCCCGTTTAGGGAGAATATTGCGATGCTGATAGATCAAACATCTCGATTTGGACTCAATGTTCACCTTTTTATACACTAAATCAATTGTCCAGCAGCAACCAGTTTTTCACATAATAATACGCTTAATAAAGCAACGCCATGATGGTGTAGGCTAAGTGTTTTTAGATAATAATAGTGTTTGAATATAAATAAGGTTTGAGGTGTAAAGTCTTAAGTTCTTTACACCCAAATTCCCATCATTTTATTTGATGTATATCGCTATATAAAAAACATTGATAATGAGTCAAATCTTTAAGCCGAGTGTGCTTGGGTGATTGTTTTAAATAATAATGACTTGCAATATGACGAGCAATTTTGACAAATATCTATAATGAAAAAAGAAGAATTATAATAATTTATTTTTTCTAATGCTCATAGCTCAAATTGGTTATGACTCTGTTAATTATTGTATTAAGTTATATAACGAATCGGCTATTATCATGGGTGTAATGATAGGCGTTCTACTACCATCACAATTTAAAAAAATTGATACGGTACAACCAGAATAAATAGACTCTCTGACTGCTTTTCAACAATATTTGAGTAAAATGTAACTTTCGATTAAAATTCAGAATTTATTTGAGAGTTAAACAAATGCAAAAAATTAACGCTATCCGTTTTTTACTTATATTTATTTATCTTTTTTTTACTGTAGCATGTCTTGGTGAAAACTGTCATCCGCCAATAGATAGCGCTAAAGTACAGTATATTATAGGATATGGCTCTCTCATGAATACTAAATCTAAAACAAGAACTGACAACGAAGTCGGCCAAAATCTTCCAGTGATGGTGACAGGATTACAACGCGGTTGGTATATGAATGTGTGTGATTTGGTTCCTGGTGGCTTAATGACAACATTTTTAGGCGTCATTGTTAAGCCCAACTCTGTGATGAATGCCGTGGTATATCATGCTGACAACTCCAGTGATGTATATCAGTTTGACGAGCGTGAAAAAGGTTATTGCCGTTATCAAATAGCACCTCAAAAAATTAAATTTTTATCTCAGAGCAGAATTAACCATGCTCAATATTGGGTCTATTTAACACCCAAAAAAATGTTTAAAATTGCTACTAAATCTTGCCCAATCGTGCAATCTTATATTGATTTATTTTTAACTGGCTGCCTCAATTTACAAGTGAAATATCATTTACCCGGATTTGCAAAAACTTGTATTACAACCACACATGCTTGGAGTCAATATTGGATTGATGATCGAATATTTCCAAGACGACCTTTTATCTATCAAAAAAATGCCTTATCAATCGATCATTTATTACTAAAAACAGTTCCTTCACAATTTAAATATAGACATATTGAATAAAAATTAATTAAAGATTTTGATAAAACTCTTTAAAGTATTTATCTTTTAATGTTAAGGTGAAATCTTTTTCAAGATTATTTAACATTGCAAGCTGTTGTAATTTTTTATTGAATTTAACTTTGCTATCACAGGCAAGTTTAAATTTTATATTCTCAATATATTCATAAATTGTTTTAGTAGAAAGATTTAACATTTCAGCGATATGAACATATTTTTGATCTTCAACTAATAAATAAATACAATCCATTTCACGACGAGTAAAATAAACATCTTCTTCTGTACCTAGCAAATAATATCTTTTCACATCAATAATATCTAATATATTAGGATTAAAACTTAGGTGTTCTTCATGTACATTTTTTTTAGCATTCTCTTTAAAATTACCCGAAACCGGAAAGCGTGTTTGACTGGCAATTTCAATGAGACTAGCGGCTTTTTCTTTAAAATATAAAATAAATTTTTTAATATAATCTAAATGCAAAATAACTTTTCTTTCTACATTTTTTTCCTCTTTAGGAAAACCTAATATTACCAATTCAAAATAGTTTAAATTAAATATTGGAATAGCAATCATATAATGCATATCAAATAAATCATTTGCTGGCTTAATTATTTTTTTATAAGTATTGCTGTCTGTGGGCAAATCATCTGAAAAAATGATTTTATTTTTAATGATATTTGGTAATACATCAAATTCCAAATAAAGTTGATTATCATAAAAATATTTAGCCCAATCATTTCGATTTTGTAAAACAAACATTTTCCAATTAGTATAATATCGTTGGTAGGAAAAATAATTGATATTCAACACTTGTTTCAAGGGTGAACAAATTTTATCAACTTTTTCACAACTACTATTTTCAATGTGGTTTTCTTTAAATGTTCTTTGATACATGATGCTGCTCGTTTCATAGTGATGCGTCAAACTGTTTATGATATGTTATAACGCTTGCTGATTATATACAATATGCTAAAATATAAATTTAATGTTTACGGATTGTAAATAATGGATTGGATGCAAGGCTTTGATATATTTATAAAAGTTGCTCAAACCTCTAATTTTTCACTGGCTGCAAGAGCACTTGGGATAAATACCGCTATCGTCACTAAATATATCAAGTGGCTTGAAACTGAACTTAAAACGACCTTATTTATTCGTACCACACGTCGAGTTAATATCACCGAGAGTGGTGCCCATTTATTATCGCGCTTAAAACCTTGGTTGGAAGAATTTAACAATATGCAATTAGTATTAGAAGATAAAAACAAAAAGCCCGAGGGTAATATAGTGATAGGTTGTCCGTCTAATATATTAAATTATTCGCCGCTCGATAATTGGTTATTTGATTGTATATCTACTTTTCCGAGTATTACTTATATCGTGAAACCCTTTATTTATCCTATAAATTTAATTGAAGAAGGTATTGATATTTTTATTGGTTTAGATCAATTTGTTTTAAACAAAAATGAAGTTGTGGGCAAAACACTTAAGCATTATCATCGTGCTTGTTATGCTTCACCACAATATTTAAACACTCATAAGCAAATAAAAAAACCAGAAGATTTATTACATCATAATTGTTTATCTTATCAAGATCGAGCATGGGAATTAAATAATAAATTGTATTATCCCTCTGGAAATTATATTAGTGATACGGGTACTTCAATGTATTGTTATGCATCAAGAGGCTTGGGAATTATCTATGCTGCGAATATTTTTGCTGAGCAATATCTGCAAAAGGGTGAACTCCAACGAATATTACCAAACTATCAATCACAAAATTTAGAATTAAAAATTTATTATCCTAAAGTACCTTTCCAATCAAATAAATCTCAATCAGTGATTGATCATTTTGTTACGATGTCAAAATGATCTCAGGATAATTTAATATTCAATTGTTCTTTTAACCAGATTTTACCTTTAGTCGTTAACACAAGTACACGGGCTTTTGATTGATGTTTTATGACAAGTCGTTCTTGAAAAAAATAGTCTAATAATGCTTTGCCTAAACTACCAGCCAAATGAAAATTTCGTTGTGTCCAATCTAAACAAGGTTTAGCGAAAATTCTGCGTTGCTTTTGTAAACTTTGACAATCAATATTTAATGAAGCAAAATATTTTAATCCTTTTTGACTGACCTCATAGTGATTATCATGTTGCTTAATCATGTTACTTTTAATTATTGATTGAATAATCTGAATGCCTAATTCACCAGCGATATGATCATAACAGGTTCGAGCAAAACATATTTCTTTATCTAAATGTTTATGAAGTGGTGAGGTTATTTTTTTATTGGTGACTATCGCTAACGATTCTAAAACTGTTGCAACATGATGAGAAGCTAAACGATAATAACGATGGCGACCCGCGTGTTGACAAATAATAAGTTTGGCCGTCATTAATTTTTTTAAATGATTACTCGCAGCTTGCGCGGATATATTTGTCACCATAGCAAGCTCACCAGCAGTTAAGGCATTTGCTTGCATTAGTGCGACCAATATGGCTGCCCGTGAGGGATCACCAATTAATTGTGCTACTTTTGCAATATCAAATTCCAACTTCATTAATGCAGTCTCGTAAAAATAAAGCTTTTGCTCGATTGACTTCTCGCACTCTTGAACTAATAGGTTTAATGTGTGGCGCAAACTCGGTGACCACACTTTCATAGTTAAGAATTGCTTCGCGTAATTGTTGTTCTTCGGTTAAGTTCAATCCCTGTTCTGCATTTGATTCTACTAAATTTGATATCACTAATCGACTTAATTCTTTTTTAGCCATGTTTTCGACAGTAATGTCTTTTAAACAAATACCCCAAACACCTGTCATTAAATATGCCCAAGCACAGTCAAGTCCTTGACAACCAGGCGTGATATTCGTTCCAAAAAGTGTTTCAAATTTTTCATTAAAATCTTGTCTCACTTTTTTAGCCACTTCAGTTAAGTTACATTCGCTATTTAATTTTACGGCTGTTATTATCCAGCTAACTAAACTGGGGTGATAATATTTAATGACAACTTCATTTACACACTCATTTAACAAACCACTTGTGATAGAGAGGCTTTGGCTGACTTCAAATGAATGCGGCGGGATACATTGTGTTTGAATATATAATAGGATTTTCGCTTGATTTACCCCACTTAACTCAGCGAGTTTTTCTATCGTCAAATAATGCTTTGCTAAATAATTCTGTATATCTTTGATTTGATAATTCATTTTCTCACACTCTTATAAAATAAAGTATGAGTATAACGATAGAGTACGGGTAAAGTTTCACGCAGGAATGAAATATGACTGTTAAAAAATAAAGTCGCTTGAATCAAGCAAGCTAAGATCACCAATATTTGCTAATAAAATCTTATCATTATTACCGAGATCAATTAAAGTATCCGAACCATCAGTAGTCATATTTAAATTATCAAATTATTCTTGATTGGTATTTCCGGGTATATTAAATTGTTTTAAATCTATAAAATCTCTATTCGATTCAAAATCACCAATAATATCAGCATTCATACCCGGTTCAAAAATAAAAATATCTGAAGCACGTATTAAAGTAAGGTCGGGTGGTAAAGAATTAGGATTTAATGCGACTGGATTAAGATCACCATAAAGTAAATCAAATCCAGGTCCACCAATTAATATATCTTGACCAAATCTTATTTCAACATTCGCTGAAATAGGCGCAGTGCTTGTAAAAGTATTGAGGATTAAATTAATATTTGCCCAATCGCCAAATAAAATATCTGTGCCTAAATTTCCATAAACGACATCATTCCCTGCGGTATGTTTAATAGCTGAGTCTATACCTATACCATTAATTGAGTCATCTAAATTAAACGTGAAATTTAAATTATTACCATCACCAAATAAGGTATCATCAAAGTTATGACCCACAATTAAATCATCACCGCTTTGGCTAATTAATTCTGCTCGAGCGGGAGACTGTGGACCAAATAATAAAGCCGTATCAATGTTAATTATTTGCGAAAAATTTAATACATCACCTGCGATATTATTTGAACCTGAGGCTGCGAATATTGCATCATCATTAAAAGGAGAAACATTATTAATATTGGGATTTATATCTGCAAGCGAATTGATCGTAATTGATTCTGTTAAAAATATATTTTCAGCACCATACGTTCCATTTATACCCTCATGTAAAAAACCAAAAAAATCAATATTCATAATAAAAGCATAAGTTGGTTGAGAAGTACTTGACGCATCTTGAGTTGAATAAAGAAAATGAACATTACCAGATTGAATTGGACTAAAAGGTATATCTGTATTTTGGTAAAACACTTCTCCTGTGAATGGATTAACTAAAAAATCATAAGCACCTGTTGCACCTGTATTATCAACAATTGTGCTTTTTAATATTGCACGGAGTTGATCGCCATTAATATCGATATCATTCGCCAAGACATTTGGCAAAGAACCCGCAGGCTTTATAAAAGCGTTATCAAAATTACTAAACACAAAAAAGTCATATTTCGCAACGGGTGGAAAATTGACAAATAAGGCTGGCGTATAGATATTACCAATTGAAAAATATTGTTGAGTATTAAAAATAATCGTATTATGAAATATATTTTCAATAAAGCTTAAAGAGACCAAGACATTTCCAGGTGTTGTTAATCCAATTTCGCCATGTAACACGTTTAGATTTAGTTGATGAAATTCATTCCCTTGTTTATTATTTTTAAAAAAATGCGTTAATGAGTTTTCACTCGCACCATTATCAGAAAAATGTTGAAACCCTAAAAAATGTGCGGCAATCGAACTAATCGGCTCGAAGGGATTAAATGTATTATGGTCTGAACTCGAAGTTTCTTCGTTATTAGGATTATTTTCGGGATTTTCTGTTGCTTGAAAATATTTTTTATCCGTTGTATCAGGCGTATTAATATCTTGTTTTTCTAAATTATCATTTTGATTTTTAATGTTTTTTTCGCTATTTGTTTGATAATTTCTTTGATTTACAGCAGAATTAGTCATAGATTGCTCAGAGTTGGTGTTTGCTGCAAATATAATTTTTCCGTTAATATGGTTATTTGATACTAATTTAATTTGAGATTGACTTGACAAAATTTGCTTAACCCAAGGGGAATAAAAATGATTATTACTCATTATCTTAGCTCCGGACACACCAATTTTAACCAGCAGCGTAATCCATTACTCACCTTATTTACTTAATAAAGTATCTTATATTATAGTTGATTATTCCAAAGTTAATGAAAATTTTTATGTGATCTCAACTTGCTTAGGCCAAGTAAAATAAAAAGTGCTACCTTCACAAAGTTTAGAGGAAAGCCAAACTTTTCCATGAAATAATTCAACAATTTTTTAACCAAGGTTAAATCAATGCCTGTACTTTCTATCTCATCTTTTGAATGTAATGTTTGAAACATTTCAAATACTTTAGCTTTAAACAAATCATCAATTCCAGGTCCATTATCCTGCACGTAGAATTCATAGGTAGCAAGTGTTTTAGCGCAACCTAAATTTATAACACAATGTTCTTTGTCATTATATTTAATAACATTTGAAATTAAATTCAAAAATAATTGGCTGAAATGAGATCTTACACCAGTTACCTTTGCTAAAGGCGTGATGATATTGATTTCCACGTTAGGGCTAACGGTAAGCATATCGATGACCCCATTTATGATAGTTTCTAAATTGAGATCCTTTTCAATGTCAATTTCTTCATGACCTAGTTTTGCAACATCTAAGATACCAATGATTAAATTATCTAAACGTATTACTCGATTTTTTAGCTGATTAAATGTCGATTTGATTTTTCACTAAATATGTGACTACAATCATTTTCAATCCACGTTACTAAATTTTCAATTCCACGCAAAGGTGCGCGCAAATCATGAGAAACAGTTGAAGCAAACTGCTCAAGATGACGATTAGATCATTCTAGGACTGTTTCTATTTTTTTTGTGTGAATCTATATCGCTAATAGCACAGATTACATAGGGACGCCCCCCTTCGGAAATAAAGTTTAAACTCATTTCGACTGCAAATAAATCACCATTTTTTTCTGACCATAAATATCTAGTCGAACCGACATATTTCTAGTTGAAGGATTTTTCCAATATTTTTCGATATGAGTTTTGTGTTAAGATTTAACCTGATCGGGCACTAGCGTAGCGAACTAGCGTAGCGAACTAGCGTAGCGAACTAGCGTAGCGACTTTTTACCAAGTAATTCCGTTTTTTGATAGCCGAATAATTTTTCTAGTTGTAAATTGACATTAATAATTTCATTTTCATTATTCACAATAACCAGCGCACAAGGAGAATTATCAAATACCATTCTAAATTGTTGTTCAAATAATTTAGAATAGGCATTTTCTTGTTGAGAATCTAATTTTGAAAAAGAGTAAAAATATTATAAATTCAATTTTAATCGTTGATGACGACGAAGTTAATACCGAACATGCTATCAATGTATTAAATTATGTATTCCTGTTAACCACATTATCACTGTAAAAGCAGGACTCGAAGCTTTAAACTTTTTTCGATCTTATGAAACGATGAAAACAATTTACACTTTTTTTATCCGCCAACATTGATAAATATTCTGTTGTATCAACAGTATCATTTGCACGAACGACTAAATATTTATCTTGAAATGAAGCTATTACTCTTTTTTGCTGCTAAGTAGTCAGCTTCACTATCTTCGATAATCAAGATGATCAGGATTTGTATATTAACTTTGTGACGAACAATTGTTATTCAATATTATTCATGATTTTTAATAAATGTCAAAACTCAATATCGAATGTGTATATCAGCGTTATTTGGTCCCAAATAATGCTGTCATAAGAGCTAATTTTTTATCGGTTTCTTTTGGAATATTCTTTATCTTTTCCACTTTTTTAAGGCGAGTTAATAAACCACTTTCATTAGCAAGTTGAATATTTAGCCCAGGTCTGGCATTCACTTCTAACATAAGCGGCCCAAAAATATGATCGATAGAAAAATCGACACCTATATAGCCAAGCCCTGTCATCTCACAACACTCCGCAGATTGCCTTAATATATCTTGCCAGAAGGGAATGCAATATCCTTGAGTGGATTCAAAGGTATCAGGGTGAAAATCTACAACTTCATTGTGTTTATTTACTGCATTTCGTGTTTGCCCACTCACCATATCAATTCCTACGCCAATCGCACCTTGATGTAAATTTGCTTTACCATTGGAAAATCGTGTGGGTAAACGTAACATCGCCATAACGGGGATCCCTTTAAATACAATAACTCTAAGATCGGGAACACCTTGAAAACATATTTTCGTAAAAAATTCATGGGGAATAATGCGATATTCTATTATCGCTTTATCAGCATAGCCCCCTAAACTATACATGCCTGTTAAAATATTTGAAACATGGAGTTCGATATCTTTAATTTTTATTAATTGATTATTCGCTTGTTTATAATATTCTCTAAACTGACCAGTGATCACTAAAATCCCAAAGCCACCAGCACCACAGGCTGGTTTAATGACAAAATCATTGCGCTCATGTAGTATTTTTTTCAGCTCTCGCACCTCAGCGGCATACTCAATAACGGCATAAACTTCAGGGGTATGAATATTATAATTTTTAGCGAGCTCTTTTGTTTTTAATTTATTATCAACAAGAGATAATTTTTTTCTTTCATTATAAAGCTGAACATATTCAGCATTTCGCGCATTGATACCGAGTAATCCTTGCTCCTTTAATTCTTTATATCGTTTAATTAAGCTAATCATTTTTCATTGCCAACTTTTTAAAACGTTTGAGCTCAGTAAGTCGATATCCTTTATATTGGCTTATCCATAATATAATGGCGAGTAAAATGAGTAAGGTTTCAGGAAATGCAAAAAACAAATAGGTTAAATATTCATCCGACATTAATAAATAAGCAATCGTTGCTGCAATAAAACTTCCGACTATTGTTTTTAGTGTTGATTTTGCTCCTTGCTCTTCCCACATCACACAGATTCTTTCAATCGTCATGGTGAGAACGACAATTGGATAAAGCGTAATACTATCACTCACGTCAAAACCGAGTTGATGCATGATTAAACTTAACACCATCATAATTAAAATGACGACCGTTAAAATAGCAGATAAGCGTGGTACTAAAAGTAATTTTAGGGTTTCTAAATAAAATCTGACAACAAGCCCTAAGATACAAATTAATATAAACAATAATAATCCGAAATAAAGTCCCGTCCCTCTAAAGGCAAGCGCAATCAAAACAGGCATAAACGTACCAAAAGTTGGTATACCAATAAATATTCGTAAAATTAAAATGACTAATGCGCCAATCGGTATCGTAAATAGCACGCGATACAATGCCTGTGTTTTGATAGGTAAGGATAATAGTGAAAATTTCATTAAACTAGATTTAATGTTTTCAGCACGATGCGCTAATAATTGACTCACATTGGTACTATCTTTGACGACAGAAAATAATATATGGGTTGCTTTACCATTATTAAGGCTCACGATGGGATTATCGCGATAGGACCAAACCAAATAATCTTGAGGTAAGCCTTTTTCACCATTGGTAGGATCAAAAAACGCCCATTGTTTATCAACCTTTACAATTAACCAAGATTTCAAATCTGAAGTCACTAAATTATTTTGTAACTTAATGACTGAAATCACTTTTGATTCAAGATTTAAATTTGAGAGTAAATGCGTGATAAATTCCGCACGTTGTTTTTCATCGGGCTTCTTTTTAAAAAACATTTTTAAATTTTTATCCAGCTCAGCATTTACATTTTGAATTAATGCAGAAGCTAATGATGATTGATCAAGTGATTTTTCTTTGACTTCAGCTAAAAATGTTTGAAGAATAGGTTCTAAATCTTTAGGAAATTGATAAACGGTTAAGTTTGATTTTTTTAGAAAAGATAGATCAATTTTTTGCTGACTATTATAAACAATCGCTCGATAATATAACCGGTGAAACCCTTTCGCATGGCGTAAAGTAAAATTCGCAACACGTTGACCATCTTGCCGTGAAATCGCCAATCCAAAACGACCAGAAACAAAGTTTTCATCCAAAATACTATAATGAGGTGAAATCCCCGGTAAGATAAAATTAACTGTAGCCCCTCCTTTGGGAACTGAAAAATTAATCGTCGTATCTAATAACCAAATGTGTTTTTCTTGACTGGGTTTTAATGGCATCCCTAACACAGCATGTCGATAATAAAATAGGATTAAACCAATTATGATAAGAGAAAATATTAATAAGAAGCGATGAACTTTGATACTCATGATGATAATGATCCACAGTCTGATGGTTGCAAGAAAGACTTGCTCGGATCGATTAAAGCATCAAACTGAATTAATGCAGTCCGTCCAATTAAGAGCGGATAATTAAATCGTTTACGCGACACCAAATTGACTTCAATAATTTTCTTAATTCCACCAATGCAAACTGGCAGTTTAATAACAGGTCTTCGGGAAAAAGCTTTATTTTTTGTCGCTTCGGATTTTCGTAAAACAATTTTAACAAATCGGACAACAGGAAATGTTAAGACTAAATCATGCCCTGTTTTACGATTATATAATTCAAAGCTCACCTTTTGTTCCCCATTTTTCTCTTGAATATTAATATCTCTAGCATCTAATGAAGAAGTTTTAGCACCCGTATCAATTTTTGCTTTAATTTCACGGTGAATCGTTAATATGGTGACATGTTCAATTGCGCCAAAAATAGGTCTATTTTCAGCAAAACCCATTACAGAAAAAAATAATAAGAATATAATAATTGAATAACAACTTTTATTCATTTTGTCTCCTTCCTATAAACCTCTAATATTTTACGGGTAATTTTTTTCCCCGTTAAATAAGATTTGGCTGGGTTGATCACAATATCTTTTTGTAACGCTTCACGGCCTAATAACATACGATATCTTAGTGGATCTCGATTCGATAAAGTCAATTCGATTTGCCAAGACTTCCCTGTTCCATTTAATACGACTTCACTATCAATGACGATTCTTTCTTCTTTTTCACCATTACTACTCATAACATCTCGAACATCTTTAATTTTTGCATGACAATGTTTAACGAGTTTATTATTTTTTTGGAGTGGATGAATTGAAAATTTTACAAAGTCGACGCCCTTTTTTTTATATGATTTAATATCAAAAGCATGTAATGCTGATGTCTTCGCTCCAGTATCAATTTTAGCTTTAATCCAAGGTAAATCTAAGGTTGGCAATTGACACCATTCTTTCCAGCCAATAAGAATATAATTATTGCTATTTAATAAATTTTTACTCGTCATCGTAATATTCTTCAAGTTCAGAAATTCGTTCAGAAGCTTCTTTCGCTTTTTCAACACTCGCGATATGAAATAAGGCTTCGCCTTCATGAATCATAGGTAAATTTGTTTGTCCAATGACAATGCCCTTAATGGGAGAATCTAGAGAAGTTTCTCGCATAGTAAGTGGATCGGTAATAATACCGATGCTCTCATCTTTTTCTATGGTTTTTCCGAGTGATTTTAAGGGTCTTAAAAGGCCACTCGAAGGTGCACGGATCCATTTACTGGAATAAGCTACAGTCGATCCTTTGGGCATTTTGTGGGATTGTTTCAGTGTATTAATCATTCCTACATGAGTCATCACATTTAAAATACCGCGCACACCCACTTTAATACTAAATTCATCAAAACGAAGTGCCTCCCCTGCTTCATATAAAATATAAGGAATACCCAACTCATTAACTGAACTTCGTAGCGATCCATCAATTTCTGCTGAATCGAGAATAACTGGCGCGGCAAATGCTTTGGCTAATTCAAATGAATCATCACACTCAAGTGAAGCACGAACTTGTGGCACATTACTCCGATAGAGTGCACCAGAATGTAAATCAATCACATGCGTAGCCAGCGAAATAATATCATTTAATAAAAAATTTGCTAACCGTGAAGCGATTGATCCTTTTTCACTACCAGGAAAGGCGCGATTCAAATCACGTCTATCCATTAAGTAGCGTGACTTAAAGATAAAACCATAAATATTAGCAATGGGAATCGCGATTAAATTACCCGCTAATTTATTTAATATTTTGCGTTTTAATAAACGATGAATTATTTCCACACCATTAATTTCATCACCATGAATCGCGGCAAGAACAATTAACGTTGGCCCTTTTGTCTTACCACAATATACATGGATGGGAATATACATGGGTGAACCATCATAAAGCTCTGGCAAAGGGATCATAATAACGCGTTTTTCACCCGGCGCTGTTTCATATTTTTTAATTTTTAAAATTTCATTATTCACGTTCATCATCCTTGATATCTAGTATGACGAGAAATTGGTTTGGTATATTTTTCTAAAAATTCGATAACTAATTTTGCAACATTGATCCCTGTAGCTGTTTCAATGCCTTCTAAGCCAGGAGATGAATTGACTTCCATGACTAAAGGTCCTCTATCTGATCGTAATAAATCAACACCGGCAAATTTTAATCCCACAATTTTAGCTGCTTGAATAGCTGTTTCACGTTCTTGTTTCGTTATTTTAATTGCTTCGCTCTTACCTCCCAAATGTAAATTTGATCGGAATTCACCGGGTATAGCTTGTCTACGCATAGCAGCAACAACTTTATTACTAATAACGATACAGCGTATATCTTCGCCGCTTGATTCTTTAATATATTCTTGAACAATAATATTAGCGCGTAATCCGAAAAATGCTTGAATCACACTTTCCGCAGCTTTTTTAGTTTCCGCTAATACCACACCGACACCTTGCGTACCCTCAGTTAATTTAATAATAAGTGGTGGTCCACCCACCATTTTAATTAAGTCATTTATATCATTAGGTGAATTAGCAAAACCAGTGATCGGCAAGCCTATGCCTTTGCGGGATAGTAATTGTAATGATCTTAATTTATCTCGAGAACGAGTAATGCCAAGACTCGAATTTAAACTAAACGTGCCACTTGTTTCAAACTGTCTCACCACCGCCGTACCATAAAAAGTATGTTTCATACTTATGCGTGGAATGATGGCATCATATATTGGCAGGACTTCTCCCATATAGTGGATGGAGGGATTGACTGAAGAAATATTCATGTAACAACGCAAAATATCAATTCGATGTATACTGTGCCCGCGAGATCCAGCCTCAGCCACTAAACGTTGAGTGGAATAGAGATTTGCCCCTCTCGACAATATTGCTATTTCCATGTTTTTCCAGTTTTAAATACAAATTAACAGTAGCTTACCGATTAGCTCCGCTTTTGACAATGTTTAACACTAAATAATCGTTTCTAAATGTTTTTCGCAAATTAAGGTTGGAGAAAAAACTTCATTTGCGCCTGCAATTGACGCTTTATCGATATTAGCGGGATTATTGACTCTTGCTACTATTTTGGGGGATTTCTTTTTATATTTATTTTTTAACATGGCAACTGACATCACGGTTAAAATATTATTCGCATCATTATCATCTAAACAAAGAATAGCATTAGCGTGAAATAAATTTAATTCTTTAATTAAATTTTCATTAGCAATATCACCTAAAAATA
This sequence comes from uncultured Legionellales bacterium, assembly GCA_964352985.1. Taxonomy (GTDB): domain Bacteria; phylum Pseudomonadota; class Gammaproteobacteria; order JAHCLG01; family JAHCLG01; genus CAYGUK01. The sequence continues at coordinate 9,747 of CAYGUK010000019.1, read as the reverse complement.
CTTGATAGCCTTTTTGTTCAATGACATTAACTTTATTAACATCACTTTCACAAAATACAATATGTTTTTTATCTTTTAAATTATCTGCAAGTGCTTGCGAGATTTCATTAAAACCTAAAATAATTAAATGATTTTTAATACTGTTGAAATTATTCATAATCGTAAACACCTTTTTAATTTCGCGCTCCATAAAGGGTAATACAAATACCGTAATTGCTGTGGCAAATGCACCTAAACCAATTAAAATCATTGAGACAACAAATAATTTAGCGCTGGAATCAAGTGGCACAATATCACCGTATCCAACAGTTGAATACGTCACAAAGGTAAAATACGTTGAATCAATCATAGTATTAATACCTTGAAAATGTGCGCGCATCAAATAGCTACCTAAAATGCCATAAACCAAAGCCGCAATGAGTAATAATAATGCGATGGCTTGTCCTCTCGCCGAACGATGTGCTTTTTTATTAAAATAATTTTGAGTAAAACAAAAGAGCAGTAAATTAATGAGATACAAACCAAAGGGTTCTGGTTTTAACGTTGGAAAAACACTCGTTAATAATAATAAAATTAAAACAAAAATACTTAATTTCCAAGCCCGACGATGACGTTGAAATAATCCGATACCTAATAACAACATCACGATACCTAGAATTAAAACAATGATGTTGTTAATCGTCTCAAAAGGTTTAACATGGGTTAGATGGGTATAGAAAATATATAATCGATGAGCCAGAGGTTTATCAATAAAAAACGTCACAGAGATAGCGATACTAATTAAACCATTAGCAATAACTAAGCAACTCAGTAATCTCGCAATCCATTTTTGTAACACGTTTTTCTTACGTATCATCTTGTATTATCCATAGGTTAATTCAATTCCTGGTGTTTCATTAACGGCTTCAATTAATTTTACCCAAAAATCACTCTCAATATCTTGATGAATACGATAAATCGAACCAAATGATGCCGTTAATTTAAAGCTTTTTATTTTTTCAAAGTTTAATTTAATACTAGTATTCACTTTAAAATTCGTTTCATCAAATTTTTCTTCATGAGAATCCAAACTATCATTAAATAAAGCGATATGATGTTTAGCAATGTCAGATAAAGTATTAACAACACATTCTTGTGCTTTATTCATATCACTGGTGAGTGCAAAGAAAATCTCTAACGTATTTTCAAATAAGGCATCAGTTTGTGAATAATTAATTAATACATTATTTAAAACAAAACCATTGGGGACTTTAATTAACTTAGCATGTGATGTTTTTTTAGTTTTTTGATTTGATAACGTAAAATAAAATGCGCCTATATTTAATACATAGCCTGATTTTCCATTGATTTCGATAAAATCCCCCTCAGAAAATAAACTACGCCAAGAAATAACAAACCACGCGACAATATTCATAATGCTTTCTTTATTGGTCACAACCAACGCTGCACCGATTAACCCCAGTATCGTAAAAATATTACTGAAGCCTTCTATCCAAATACGCGCAATAAAGATAAGAAAGACAACCATGATAATATAAAGTATCCGAAGCTGATAACGCTTACGCTTTTTAATACTTTCAAAATGATGACGAATAATAATTCGACACACATAAAACACGATTGCCATGATGATAGTCACAGCAACCGTACTCACTAACTTTTTTGTTAATATACTTGATAATGAGAGTAACATAGATCACCTCTTAATACATATTTTATACATGCCATATGCATGCTAAATTGTAACGGCTTTTTCCTTTTAAACAAACTAAATTCAATTATTACACACCACCTTGATTACATAAAACAAACCAAATCAATATATTAAGAAAATAGTTGTCCTATTTTCAGTAGCTTAATCGATTCTCGAAGAATTAATATTGCCAATTCGAAATATTGACATATCGGAATTTTCCGATATAATAAGCGCTATGAACAAAATTGACGTACTAAAAGCATTGGCCAATGAAAACCGGTTAATGATATTAAAATGGCTTAAAGAACCTGAGAAGCATTTTACTTCGAGTCATTGCGATATCAAAAAAGATGGCGTTTGTGTTGGTCTTATTGAAAAAAAGATTGGCCTATCACAGTCAACGGTTTCTCAATATTTAATGCAATTAAAACAAGCACACTTAATTACCGTCACACGGCAAGGTCAGTGGAGTTTTTGTAAATTAAATAAAGAGTTTATTAAATCATTTTTAACCGAGATGAAAGAATATTTATAAAACGCTGTTCTTAACGTTTGGAACGAACACTTTTAATAACCGATAAATAATATTAACGACAAACATGGGCAATTACCTTTAAATTAATATATCGGGAATTTGCGATATTCCCATATGGAGACAAACGATGACTAAGAAATTATTGCAACCCTTTAAATTAAATCAATCACTCACACTAAAAAACCATATTCTAATGGCGCCAATGACCAGAGACATGGCTGATGATGAACACAATCCAACTGAATTAATGGCGGCTTATTATGCGCGAAGAGCGAATGCAGGTTTAATTATTACTGAGGGTACGGTAATTTCCCCTGATGGTCATGGCTATAAAAATGTCCCCGGTATTTATACCGAACAACAAATTGCATCCTGGATAAAAGTCACTGACGCCGTTCATGATAATGATGGCAAAATATTTTTACAAATTTGGCATGTCGGTCGAGTTTCTCATCCCATTTATTTAAATGGCGAATTGCCTGTTGGCCCTTCTGTTACACAAATGAATAGCCGGGTTCATCGCAGTAATGGTCAAGAGTTAAAACATAGCGAAAATCGCGCCTTAGAAAATAAAGAAATTTATCAGTTAATCGACACCTATGCGACTGCGGCAAAAAATGCCATAAAAGCAGGCTTTGATGGCGTTGAAATTCATGGTGCGAATGGGTATTTAATCGATCAATTTTTGCATGTGAACACTAACTTCCGCGAAGATGAATTTGGTGGTTCAAGTGAAAACCGAGCACGTTTTCCTCTCGAAGTCGTTAAGGCTGTGATTGATGTTATTGGGAAAGATAGAGTGGCCATTCGTTTAAGCCCAGGGGGATATTTGCATGAAATCGTTGGTGATAAACGTGATGAAACAACTTTCACATATTTATTAAGCCAGTTAAATAAATTAAATATTGCTTATGTTCATGTTGGAAATTTTGATGATAGTGTCCGCTTTGATGAAATTAATAATTTAACCATGACTGAATTTATCCGAAAAAATTATCAAGGTAATGTTGTGGCCTGTGGGAGTTATTCCGTCGAAAAAGCAGAACTTGCATTAAATAATCAGTTCGCAGATTTAATTGCATTTGGTCGGCCTTTCATTGCAGATTATAATTTTGTCGAAAAAATAACAAGTGATGAAAAGCTCACACCTTATGATAATAAAATGTTAGTTGAACTCTATTAATATTTATCACGATAAAACGTCATTCGACATCAAACTCGAGTGACGTTTTTGCGGTCCCGAGAAAGATAAATTATCATCACACTTATAAAACAATTGGATTATATTGACTATTTTCTATTTACGATAAACTTTTCCATTATTGAGTTCATCTTGTTATAATCCTGAATTAGTTTATAGCTAATGTTACATAGGTACCATGAAACATATTATCCAAATCACCTTCTCACCTTTGCTCGCATTATTTATTTTTACCCTTGGAAACGGTTTATTTTCTACCTTCATTACGTTAAGACTTAATGCATTAAACAGTGGCGCTTTAATAATAGGTTTAATGACGGCATTATTTTATCTAGGCTTTGTCGGTGGTTCTTTTAATATAAAACGCTTTATTTTAAGGGTTGGCCATATTCGATCTTTCGCAGCATTTGCCTCTATCATTACGGTTATAGTATTACTGCAAGGATTAGTAGCAAATACGATTTTATGGTTAATAGCACGTTTTATTTATGGTTTCGCAACAGCGGGAATTTTTGTCGTCATCGAAAGTTGGTTACTCGCCATAGGTGAATCAAGTATTCGTGGTAGAGTCTTAGCACTGTATATGATCAGTTACTATGCCGCGCAAGCACTCGGACAATTTTTACTAAATTTAGCACCAGTCACATCGTTTGAATTATTTTCAATTATTGCATTGCTCTCATCATTGTCTGTGATCCCACTATCATTAAGTAAAATTCCAAGCCCAGAAATTACAACCCCTTCTTCACTCAGTTTAAAAAGTCTATTTAAGTTTTCCGCACCAGGATTAATTGGTTCATTGTGTTCGGGTTTAATATTAAGTGTCCTTTATAGTTTTTTACCCTTGGTTGTTTTTTTAAGAACAGGTTTTAACTCTCAAGTGGCAACCTATATGGCCGTACTAATTTTTGGCGGTATGGCGCTGCAATACCCTGCAGGGAGATTATCTGATTTTTTTGATAGAAGAATTGTTTTGTTAATTTTAACGCTTTTAAGTTGTGTCATCTTAGTTTTATTGTGGATGGTTAATAACCCCAGATTTGATTATATAGGCTATTTTTTATTGGGCGGATTTACCTTTGCCATTTACCCCGTTAGCATCAGCCTCGCCTGTGATAAATTGCCTGAAAAAGATTTAGTTTCAGGCTCACAAGGCATTTTGTTAGCGTACAGTATTGGTGCTTGTTTAGGTCCCCTCATCACGCCCTTATTTATAAAATTAATCAATATAAATGGTTTTTTCATTTACTTAATTTTAGTATTAGCTTTATTAAGCTTTTATTTAGCGTGGCGGAGTATGACGGTGAAAATTGAACCCTATGAAGATAACTTTACTGTCTTGCCTCAAACATCACCGATTGTCGTTGAACTTGATCCCAGAACTCCGAAAGATGGATAATAAAATAATTCAGTCATTTGCTATCTTTATCAGAGTTAGCTTAAAATAAACTCGTAACAAGTAACATGCTGCATTAAGACGTTCAGGGGAAATAACATGTCATTTGGTTTATTAAGCACTATCAATTATCGAATTCAATTTTATTTTTATTCAGTATTATCTATATTGAGAAAACAACATTTTAAACTTAATAATTGTGAATTTACTTATCATCAAAAATTTCAGCTTAGCACGCGAACCAAAAACCAATGGCAAAAACTTTTTCCTCATCAAGTTAACACCACACCTTACTGTTATTACTGGCCAAACATGGTTAAAATGTTTCATCGGTTAATCTACGCCCTTGGTATTAACTACATAAACGTTTTACATTTAAAACATGAGCAAACTTTTTATAATAATAATTTAGATTGTGAACATAACCATATCAAAAGTCGATTAGTTGGCATAATTATACTTAAACAAAATAAAATTGCGCTTAAAGTAAAAAGTGAAATTACCAATTCTAAGCAACAACTAGTCACAGAATTTGTGGATTATATCTTTATAAAAAATATTAATAACTACGATATGAATAAAATAATGCATCTACAAATTCGCATTAATGAAAATATTGAGTTTTCTCGTTTAACACAAAAACAAAGTCAGTTAAAAAACAATACGAGTTGTCAACCCGATCACTTTACTATCCCCCCAAATATGGGGCGATATTTTGGAAAAGTATCAGGTGATTTAAATCCCATCCACACAAATAAATGGTTTATCAAATTATTTAAATATAGAAATACATTTATTCAAGGTATGTGTCTTTACCATTATATTTTGCAACATTATATAAACACCCATCATCAATCACCCGAAATACTTAATATTACATTCGCCAACCCTGTTTATGAGCATCAAGTTATTACTTATTGCTTGGTTGATAATCATGTTGAGATTCTCGATGAGTTAAACACTTTGCTCGCCTATGGGCAAATTAAATAAGCCATTTATTTTCATAAATAATATAGAGAGATTGAATTTTGATTCATTTAGATATTGTAAATCTTAATTTACTATGTATAATCGCATTTTAATTATGTTTTAAGTATTTTTATGGGTGATTCTTTAACATTTGATTTAGTTGCTGCAAATTGGCGAGCGGCCTCAAAAGATCAGCACATTTTCTTACCCGTACTTGCCAATAAACTGCAAAAGGCTTTGCCTCATATTGTTGAAGTAGATTTTTATTTTTCACTCACCAATAAAATGAAAGTTAAGTCAATTGTGATCGACTGTGAAAATTTTAAATATCGATTACATAGTACTAAAGCAGGAAAGATAAAAGCCGAAATTGGTAATAACGTCAGAGGCATTGTCCTTAAAACTGAAATCGTTACATTTGAAGAATGGCTTGATCATTTAACAAACTCGTTAGCTGAAAATGATCATTCATCATCAAGTAAAGCTATCCAGGAATTTTTACTATGAAAAATAGCGGTCATCTTATTTCAACTATTACAAATTATAGTAAAAATTTTTTGGCACAACTGCAAAATAAACTTTCAAACTTCAGTCCACCAATTGATTTAAGTAATGATTACCTTGATGCTGAAGATGGTGAAGATTCTGAAGCTTATTCGTATTTTAATGATGGACTTCTAAATTTTAATCATTCATCTGCAAAATCAAAGACACAACAAAAAAATTTATCTTGGTCGAGTAATTTATCAGTGTCAGATTGGTTATTACTTAAGAAATATCAATGTGAAGTGCTCGGCATGGTAATGGGTTGTAACTTTCATACAAAAATATTAAATCAACCGACATTACGCTATCTTATGGGAGAATCTCGACAATGGCCACTGGGTAGTTTAATTCAAGTTAGCACCCTAGAAGATGATTATCATGAATCAATTTATAATGCATTGCTAAGACTTCAACAAGACGCGCAAAAAATGGGCGCTGACGCAGTCGTTAATATTAAAATTAATAGCATAGAAATAAGTAGCGAAACCAATACGTATGAATATTCAGCGATTGGCACCGCAATTAAATTTAATAATACCTTACCCGATAAAAAAATAATTTTAAGCACTTTAACTGTGACTGATTTTATCAAACTTTTGCAAACTGGCTCACTCCCGCTAGGCATCAGTTATGGTGCTGGTGTCGTTTATGTTGTCTCTGACAAACAAAATCGCGTGCGGCGTAAAGTAAAAGAAAATCAAGAAATCAAAGGTTATACTCAAGGTGTCATAAAAGCTCGTAAACGGGGCTTATCTCATTTAATTGAAAACAGTAAAACCTTAAATGGGCATGCCATATTAGCCGAGAGCGATACTTTGGGCTGTAGCACACTCAGTAAATCGAATTCATATACCGATTATTTATTAGTCTATCTAGTATTTGGCTCTGTCATTTCGAATAGCCATGAGCATGTAAAACCAAAAATTAAATTAACTTACATTTTGAATGAATAACATCAGTTCATACCATATATCTGAGTGAATTTAATTAATAGGTCTTCAAATAATTTATTTAAGGCCTAACGTTAGCGATAATTTTTTAACGAGGAAAAAACCATGACAATTGCAGAAGATATCCCATCACTAGCAATCGAAAGATTAAAAGGATTAAGAAGTGAAAATAATGCTGCAGGGGTGTTTACTTCTGATCTTTCAGTAAATGAATATTTGTTAATTAAAGAAGCCGGGTTTGAGCCATTAGGCTTAGTGATGGGAAGTTCTGTTTACCATATTGGCATTCAACGTTCACGATGGAATGAAAATATGGAATTAGAAGTGTTAACACAAGCCATGTATCACGCCCGAGAATTAGCGATCACCCGGATGGAAAAAGAAGCTGAAAACTTAGGTGCTGATGGCATTGTTGCCGTTAAACTTGTCGTTAAACGTTATAATTGGGGAGGTGATTCTGCTGAATTTATCGCAATTGGTACAGCGGTTTCTGCGATTGATCGCTCTATTAATTATAAAACATTTGATGATAAACCGTTTACTTCTGATTTTTCTGGCCAAGATTTTTGGACGTTGTTGCAAGCGGGATATCGCCCCTTATCGTTAGTCATGGGAACTTGCGTTTATCATGTGGCACATCAAAGTTTATTACAATCGATTTCGAATTATAGTCAAAATCTCGAATTAGAAAATTATACGCAAGCACTTTACAACGCTAGAGAATTAGCCATGGAAAGAATGCAAAACGAAGCGCATCAGGCAAAATCAGAAGGCGTTGTTGGCGTTAGAATTAAAGAAGGCTCTCATGGTTGGTCATCACATATTATTGAGTTTTTTGCGATAGGCACTAGCGTAGTCGCTATTTCTGATGAACATAAAATCCAAACACCTGAGTTAGTGATGCTACTAAACTAAAATTATAAATAAGGAATAACACCATGAGTATTTTTAATCGAATTATTCAAATTACGGAATCGAAAATAAACAAGCTTTTAAATCAAATCGAAAATCCAAATGAATTATTAGATTTAAGCTATGAAAAAATGCTTGAAAATTTACAAGACATTAAAACTCATTTAACAGATGTGGTCACTCAACAAAAACGATTACAAATGGATATTCAAAAATCGCAAGAAAAAATCGCCCAATTCAGTGAAGATGCAAAACTCGCAGTCAAAGCAGAACGTGATGGCTTAGCCACAGAGTTATTAAAATCTAAACACCAAGAAATAGAGTATTTATCTGGCTTAGAAGAAAGTTTAACCACACTAAGCCTACAGGTTGATAAATTAACTAAAATGCTGAATACCTATAAGCAGCAAATAAATGCTTTTCGTCACAAAAAAGAAATGACCAAGGCAAACTATACTGCGGCGAAAGCGCAAGTTGATCTCAACTCTTCAATGAATTCCATGGAAAAAGGTAATCATCACTTAAATGAAATACTTTTAAGAGCCGATGGAAAAATACAAAACATGCAAGCCAAAGCGGCTGCGATTTCTTCATTACAAGACAACTCTGATTATAATAACTTAAACGACAATAAAGACTCAGCTACTGAAGAATTAAACAAAATAATCATGAATCAATCTATTGCCGATGAACTTTTACAATTAAAAAATAATTTGAAACATAATGATAATAAGGAATAACAATTTTTTGAAAATATAATCAGTCACTCATTGCAAACATTTAAAATTACTAGCAAAACATTTATAAACTTTTGTTTCTTGTTACACAATAAATAGACTCACTTATATTTTAAAGATTAAATCTGTGATGGATATAAATTGCATTTTTATTTCAACCGCTCTAAAATTGTAAGAATTGAGTCACTCATTTTTCACATTAAACTTCAAAAATGAAAAGGGATTATCATGTCGACAACGCAAAATTATGTTTTACAATCCAATCAAAACAGTATTAATCGATTACAACTACAACATCGTTACTATGAACAATCTAGCCAACGATTATTACTTGATGCAGGTCTTAGAGCGGGCTTTCAAGTGTTAGAAATCGCCGCAGGTCCTGGTTTAATGACTCAATGGATTTGCGATCAAGTGGGTCCTAAGGGCTCTTTAGATGCCAATGATATTAATGAAACTTATATTAATATTGTTAAAGAAAAAATGCAGGGTTATCAAAATTTTTCGATTGAGCAATTGGATATTGAACAAACTAAATATTTTTATCGTCAATATGATTTAATTTATTGTCGTATGGTTTTGCATCATTTAACTAATCCGCAGTCAGTGATCCACCGTTTAGTCCAACACCTAAAGCCAGGTGGTATCATAGTTTGTGAAGAACCACCTATAATGGATCAAGTTTTTGCCTATCCTACAAGTCAAGCATTACTGCAACTTCGTCAGCTCGTTTTAAAACTGTTTGAGCAATCGAATATTGATTATCTTGTTGCTTATAAACTACCAACTATTTTTAAACAATTAA
>CAYGUK010000018.1:0-48883 GCA_964352985.1 uncultured Legionellales bacterium | reverse complement strand
AATTCCTTTTTGACCTCTATTTTTAATCACGCCTTGATGATTTTTTTGTGCGCTCACCCAAAATTGATGCGGATTTGTTTTGTGCTTTACTAGCTTTTGTTTATGGCCTAATAGAAAACGAACAATCACTGCAAAAAATTCTAACAATTTATTATCATGTTTGACGACTTGTCGATAATCTTCAGGATTGACTCGATTATTCTTTTTATCTGTCACACCACCGACGGCATGCGTTAATTTACTTAGAAAGTCTTTGGCGGTTTGTTGGGGATTTTCTTTGTTTTCTAATCCTTGAGACAAATCGATATAAAACTTAAATCTTGCTAATGATTCTTCTGGGACAACCCGCCCAGAGTTTCGGCTTAATAGAATCGTCATATTAGAACTGGTATAATTTTGTTGACCCAATTTTTTATCAAAATATTTTTCACAATAATATTTTAACATTTTTTGACAGCAACCATACCATGCATCGATTAACATTAAATATTGTTTGTTTTGCTGTCTTTGGCGCTCAATGATTTTATTTCTTTTTATACTCATTAATGACAAATATTTTATTTCGGTTTTATCTTCTTCGACTACCCATTCAGATTCTAGTTGTTGATATTCCTCAGCCGAAATAACAAATAAATGCCCCTCAAATTGGTCTAAGTTTTTTCCATAATACCAATCAAATAATTGTGGATTATGGATGATAGCAAATGCTCTCCTCGAGTAACCCTCACCGACAGTTCTCTCACATAAATCGCCGTCATTATCAACATAATATTCTTGGGGTGGTGGAACGAGCTCTTCAAACTGATACAGTAATCTATCACCTGGTTTTAAATCTTTAATTGCTGTAAATTTCCTTAAAGGCACCTGACTTTTCAATTTCATCGTATCAAATTTTTCATTGCAACCAATGAATCGACAAGTAGAGAATTCACCACAAGCAATATCAAGATAATCGTCATCAATCTCTTCTTCAATACGTTGAATATCGAGTTTTTGTAAATACGATTCAAGTTCGTCTGTAGTATAACCACGGGGGCCATAAAAAAAAGGGTTATAATCTTGTTGTTTCATTTCCCTTTGTTTTTCACAAAGCTTTGTCTTTGGATAAGTAAAAAACTTTAAGTCTTCGATATCAAGATCAATATCCAAACCACACTTATTATAAATTGATAACAATATTTTTAATTGTTCTGAATTTTCTATCACGATATATTGCTTTCTAGCATTTTCGAAAATACGCTGTTCATCTACTGGCAAGTGATGAACTAGAACATAATCTTTGTTATCAAAAACTGATTGGAATGCTTTATGGTTTAATTTTTGAGGTAAGTAAGTTATATCATGGAAGGATTTAGCACGATCTGTAGATGATAATCTGAATGCTTGAAAATCGCTTAACATAATGCCTCCAAAAATTTAATAGCATTATAATTTTTCTTATTTTCAGTATAAGTGATTATGAGAAAACAAATACGGGTGTTTTTTTAGGGGTTTTTATAAATATTGTCTCGTAATTGATCTTACATTTTACATCTTCAAGTAGAATATTCTCGATTAGTCTAAGGCGTTAACTTTTAATTTGTGATGTTTAATCTATTCCTTATTAACATTTTTAAAAATAGATAATGAATAGCTCTAGCAGCAGAATATACTATGTTTTTTTTGGATTAATATCGAATGCACACGAATTAGATGTTCCAGTAAAGTTAATATAGTAATAAAGCATTCACCCAACGTAATAAACTTTTCTAGCCAATCATTATTTAACAGTGCCGGTAATATTCACATTCCAAGTAAAATGATATTGCCTAAATTCTTGAACACCATCCATATCAAGATGAACTTGCCCACCGCTTTTTAAACTAGCATCTGCAGTTTTTAAGTTTTTATAAAACTTATCCGCTTCAAAGTTACTTTTATTAATACTCATATTAAAACCATCTTTACACACTACAAACAAATGGAATCCAAAAATATCTTTCTTAGTAATATTTTCTTTAGGATCTTTAACAAATAGAATAATTGTTGAGACTCTAGAATGTTTAGCATCATATAAATCAAAATTTAGTTCTTCATTTTTTGGTCGCCAATCTATTTTAACTGACTTAATAGGTAATACATAATTGTTACATGTTATTTTGCCACTATATTTATTAGCAAACCCTAAACAAGGTAAGACACTGATGATGACAAAAATTAGACTTAACTTATACGATTGAATGATATTCATGTTCAACATCCTGCTCTTTATGATAAGTAAAAACATTAATATACATGATAGTGATTTGAATGTTAAGGTTTTGATGGGCATATTTGCCTCTCACTCTCATGAACTAAGGGGCGTAATTTCACCCACTTTTTCACATGTTACAATCACGCTTGCGTAATAATATATTATATATTATTATTTCTGATATATTAACCATCTAATTATAAGAAGAGAGTTGTGAAATGTTAGGTTTTGAAGAAGCCCAAAAAAAAATCGCAGTAGCCCACGCCATCATTCATGAAGGCCTTGAATCACAATGGCAAACTTTTGCTATAATAAAACCACAATTAGCAACAGACTACTTTAAAAACCTTATTTTTACAGCCATTAGTAATCCTGCATCGATAGACCAATGGACACAAGAACAAAAAGAAAGTTTCGGTATCTTTTTTTTAACCTTACCAGAAATTTCTGGCGTAGCTTTATTATTTGAAACACTTTATTCGACTATTCAACAAGCAAATAAAGAATGGTCAGACTCCTTAGCTTTATTTTTCATTCAAAGTAATGTTTATTCATCAGCCGCTAATGATCCCGACATGAAATGTTTTTTAAAAAAAATGTATATTGATTACGCAAAGTCGCCATCTATTTCTATTGCCGAACTTAGAATAGAGCTTCACCAACGTAGAACAGAAAATATTAATTCTGATGAAGATGAATTATTAGCAGAATGTTTAAATCATTTAGTTTTACCTTATCATCCAACATATGATGGCGGTTAATTGCAAACCAAACAAATAGATCTTGACATATCATATTCAATTAATTGCTAGTAAATTATTCTAAATATTATTAATTAAATCGTTGTCCCATAACAATCAGTCAATAAAAAAAATCACTGGAAATTATGCTCTAATCAAATAATTAGGACTAACGAGATTATGAAAATAAATTTTTTGACGCTTATTTAAATATCCGTTAAATTTAGTAATTGCCTGAATGTTTAACTGTCCAGCAAGTTGTAATAATTTTGCTTTTAATAAAAGATAATTAATTAAATCCAATTGGTAATTCACTTCAGCTTGGGTAAATGTTTTTTCAGCTTGCAACATATCAATAACATCAGTTGTTCCTTGTTTAAAGGCATTTGCAGCAGATGAAACTGTTTGACGTGCAGTTATAATAGCTTGTCTATCTGCCTTTAATTTATTAATTATCGTATGAATATCGCCAAAAATATCTATGGTGGTGTGCTTGGCGTTTAGTAATGCATTTTGATATTCTTCGATTGCTTGTAAATATTGATGTAATGCTTTATTAATTTCAGAAGAGATTTCACCTCCTGAATAAATACTAAATCTCAACCCAAGCATCACATTTGCCGAATTACCAGATATGACCTGAAATACAGGTGTAGCAGTTTTAATTCTATTTAAAGAAGCAGAGGCAAATACGACCGGCAAATGTTTTGCGGTGTAAGCTTGTAATACCTTATGCAACGCAATTAATTTAGTCCGGGCAGAAAGTAACAATGGATTATTTTTTTGAACACGCTTGATCCAATCATAAACATGATCTGGATTAGGTTCATGAACAGGTATATGACGAAAATCCTCTATATAATCGATATGATTACCTGATTTAGTAAATATATCTAATATCGATTCCCGCGCTTCATTTTTTAAATTATAGCGTTGTGTCACAGTAAGCAATAACATTGATTGCACTTCATTAAGTTGTAATGGCGTACTATTTTTCTGAATCAGATTGTCTTGAATTTGTTTTCTCTGTCTTCTATAAAACTTTAACTCTGAACTATTATATTTTAACTGATTTTTAGATTTTAATATTGCCAGATAATTATTGAGTAAATTATAAAATAATGTTTGTCTTTCAGCTTCTATTTTATAATGTTCCGCCTTCACCAAAACTTTAGCTGCGATATATTTGTCTAACCCATATAAGTCAAAGATAATAGCTATCATACCCAAATTCACATCGTAGACAGAACTTTTGGAATCAAATTGAGTTGGTAATAATGGAATATAGATAAATTGTTGTTTGAGCGTAACGTTATTTCGATTTCGCCCAAATGCCGCGGATACTTGAAAATGAGGAATAAGATAGGACAAAGCTAAATCTTTTTCATCACGAGCGATGTTTTCCTGATAAACTTTAGCATGAAATTCATGATTATTTGTTAATGCTTTTTTATAAAGAGAAAGTAAATCACTCGCCATAGTGTATTGAGCACTCATTATGATAACTATTACAATAATGAATTTCCAAGCTAATTTCATTTATACGCTTCCTATTTAATGCATCTGTATTTTCTTTATCTTTTTGTTTTGTAAAAAACAAGCGATAACTATAACAATAATAAAAGTAAAACTTGTATATTGTATAACTGCGCCAAATGCTTTGACGTTGCTTTGATACAATATATTTCCTGATAAAATACTCGCAAGCGTGGGCTCTTTAATAGCAAGCGGTGGAAATATTTCTTGTCGCCACTTCCAAAATTCTAAACCAACATGAAAATGTGATGCATATGAAATCATGTTATTCCAATTTTTTTGTACTATAGATGTAATACTACTCGATGTTAACGATATACCAACCGATGCACCTAAGTTTCTTGAAAAATTTAATAACCCGGAAGCTAGTGACTCATATCTATGTGGTAAATTGTTTAAAGCTAATATCATTGCCGGAACAAAACATATACCAAAACCTATCCCACGATACATATACATTTTTTCAAACCATTCTTGAGAGGCTTGTGGACTTAAAAATGAAAGTTGAAACGTAAAATATAAACTCACACAAAGTCCAAAAATAATAATATACTTTGCCGATACTTTTTTAACTAATACAGAGGTAATACCAAAACATAAAGTCGCCGCTAACGCTAGAGGTAGTGTTGTAAAACCTGAATCCAATGCCGTATATCCTTGTAAATCTTGTAAGAAAATGGGAATTAAAATATTCACTCCCATTAATACAGCAAAAAAACCAAATAAAATAATATTTGTAATAGTGAAATTAACATATCTAAATATTCTAAAATCGATAATGTTATCTTTATTTTTATAACCATGAAAAAGAAAGATCACTAAAAATATAAGTGAAAAAAGCAAACAGTAAATAATTAATCTAGAATGAAACCAATGTAAATGCGCTCCTCGATTAAGAGAAATTTCAAACAGTCCTATCGAAGTAATAATTAAAAACAAGCCTTTCCAATCGATATTATTTTCTATTAATGTTGACTCCTTGACAAAGATACTTGTTAGAATTAAAGATAAAATACAAATCGGTATATTTATAAAAAAAACCCAATGCCAACTAGAAAGCGAAATAATGTAACCCCCTAAAAGTGGACCAAAGACTGGTGAAATAACAATCCCTGCCCCCCAAACGGCAAATGCTTTATTAAAATCTTTTTCATCGAAATTGCAAGTAACGATATATTGAGAAATTGGAATGAGTGGTGCGCCAAATGCACCTTGTAATATTCTGAGAAAAACTAAAATATAAAAGTGATTTGTCACTCCGCATAAAAACGAAGTGATCCCAAAACCTGTAACACATATATAAAGTAATTTTTTTTGTCCTACCTTATCAATAAACGATCCAACAATTGGCATAAACATTGCTGAAGCAATAATATAGCCGCTACTCACCCAAGAAACTAGTGAATCACTCACCGCAAAAGCACCTTTGATACTCGGGATAGCGACATTTGAAATCGTGGTGTCTAAAGATTCAAGAACAGCACAAACCATCACAGAAATCAAAATAATCCAAGGTTCTATCTTAGACTTATTTTTTTCTAATTGTTTGTTATCATCAGAAGAAATTACAGTACTCATTTATCATCTTACGTTGTAGAAATTTGCACATTACAACTCGCCCCTATACGTAAAAGTTCATCTTTAGGCATAGGCTCAAAAATAATTTTAACCGGAAAGCGTTGTACGACCTTCACCCAATTGCCCGTTGCATTTTCTGCAGGCAATAATGAATATGAGTTGCCACTGCTGGGACTAATACTCACGACCTTACCAGTAAATTTTTTATCCGGATACATATCAACAGTGATAGTTGCAGATTGACCCACTTTAATATGTATTAATTTTGTTTCTTTAAAATTGGCGTTTACCCAAACATGTTTACTATCCGTGATCACAAACAGGGGTTCACCTTGATGAATCACATCGCCACCGTGTAATTTAAAACGGGTAACTAAACCACTTATTTCAGCATAATATTTAGTATGTTCTAATTCATATTCAGTTTGTTTCAAATTTGCATTGGCAAGTTTAATGGCGGGATTATTTTCACCTAACTCGCCTGCTTCAAATTCAGCTTGTTTAAGTTGGTAAGTCGCGGCTACATAACTATGCTTTGCGGCATCTAATTTTGTTTTAGCTGAATCAGCATCGGTTTGTGGCAGGTTTTTTTGTTTTGTTAAAGCAATAATACGATCGGTATTTTTTTGCAGTAAATCTAATTCTATTTTAGCTTTATATAATCTTTCTTCAGCAACTTTGATTGCAATATGTGATGATGTTATTTTTTGTTTCGCTAAATTCAAACGCGCCAAGGCGGCATTATAAGCAATTTTATATGGCGTAGGTTCGATTGAAAATAATAGCTGACCTTTTTTCACTTGTTGATCATTGCTGATATATACTTTTTTAATTTTGCCATTAATCACACTGGCCACTTTTAAAAACTTACCCGCGATATAAGCATTTTCTGTATAGGGATGATACTGTTGACGATAGAATAAAATTTCTACTACGGCAATAATAGCAATGATTAGAATAATAATAATGCCGTACTTAATCGTTGTATTTTTCATAAACTCCCTTTTATATCTCCATCGTATCTATGTCTTAGTTAGATAATTCATTCACCATATTATCTGATAGATTTAAACACTGTGAATTTTCAAGCACATTATACATCGCAATATTACAATCAATTAAACTAAAATTAACACATTTTACCTTTATTAAAAGAGGGATAAAAGCATTCAATATGTATAATACAATTATTATTGTGAGCGTTAATTTACATTATCGGGAATAAACACATTTTGAGAAAAATTGGATTGTTTAAATTCTTAAATGGCTAATGATTCGGTTTAGTGTATTGAGGGTAACAAAGGTATCGTGTCTTCATGATTAACACTATCAAATGATTCTCTTTGATTATCAAAGTCGTTATTATTTTCAGCATTCAAATGACTTTGCGCAATTTGCTCGCGGATTCTTTTCTCTGCCTCATGAATATGTGGCCATAATAAATAACCAAGATGGTATTCTGGTCGTATTCTATCTCGATAATTTCGACTGTAGTTTTCTGTATTAATAATTTTGTCATCAATAGTTTGAATGATTGCATTTTTATTTAATTTTACGAGTATCAGCCAAACTATATTTGACAATTGTGCCATCATATCGATTCTAGCAAGTGAATTACCTAAAACACCATCAGTTAACCTTGCAAGGCAGAAATAAATAACATTGATACTGGTTAGCAACTTGATAAATTTTTTATACTTAATCGCGACATGATGTTTGAAAAAGTCGTTTACAAATTGTTTTAGTTGAGTTTTGCTGCTAAATATAATTTTATTATTTGAATTTGCCAACCAAAACTTCAGCCTGGATAAATTATAAGAAACCGTTGCCGCTTTTAGATCTGGGATATATGAAGGCGTTTCGATCAAATCCCTATCTCGAATCAATCTTGATAATGCATTCCATAAATGATGTTGTTTGTGTGCTGATAAACATGTTTCTTCTAAATGAACAATCTCATTTTCATTCAAAAATTCTGCTAGTTTTGACGTAATTTAATTATTTTGTAATAACTCGGCAAACATATGACGTCGATTTTTATCGATAAATTCTCGACATTCTGGAGCTAGATAATCTCTTAACTCATACCAAATCTCAGGTTGGTTAATAATAAAATTTGATATATTTTCTTTTGGACTTAAATCTGGCATTTCGCGTCGTAACGAGATCATCGGCTGATTCAACCGCCACTCTAAAATAATTTGGCTTAGTTTTTCATGATCAATATAATAATTATTACAGCAACAATATCTACACAGCAATAATAACGTATTAAGCGTGGTTAGTGTAAATAGAAAAAATAAATTGAACGAGGAAGTAATTGTTTCAGGTACGGGGATAGAAATAACATCTCTTACTCCACATTGATTTATAATTAATTGAATTTCACATTGCGTACTAAAATAAGGTCGCATGATATTAAATGAAAAATCGACAGGGCCCATTAACGGTGTCTCAACTTTAGTTAATAGAACATCCTCATTAGGACAAGTTGAGACATAGTCATAAACGACTGAAGCATTCTTTGCATCATGATTAAATCTAATTTCAGCATTGATAGTCGATAACTTACCCCAAAATTGATCAGGCATTGATTTATAAAAAAATGGCTTTTGTTTTTGACCATTCACTGTGACATTCAATCGTGCCAAGGTTCTAACCATAGGATTATATATCCTAGTTTTATCACCATAAAGAATAGCAAGCTCAAGTTGATCAGAAGCTACTCGACAAGATGTCACATAGGATAGCTTCGGTATTAATTGATCTAAAGACAAAAAACTTGAATCGTCATTGATATAGGGACGCATTTCAATTCCATTAATATAAACGATAGGATAGTAATGAACAAAATTGAGAAGATCGAAGTTTGTTAGCTGTAAAGTTGAAAACGGTGAAACCAACTCAGCAGAATTAACCGTTTGATGATAAGATTTAATTGGCAAATAAGCATTTAATCGATTGGTGTAAAAAATAATAAATGAATTTAGTGAAGAATAACAATGATATTTTGAGTAATAATATTTATATGAAACATCTGTTGCACCCTCTTTATAAAAAGGGGGTGTATTAAAACGAAATGTTACTTGATAACTGGATGATGTTTTTTTTACTAAACTTGCACTAAATATTGGAGAAGAACCTACTTCTAGTGCAATTGGTGAAAACGCTGATAAATTAGGATAACAATCTCGACTAGATAAACTAGGAGAGTAACATAAATCACTTTCTAAGATTAACGGACTCGTGTCGCCAATTATTCCTAATATAGCTTTACTTCTTTTTGTCGGTAAATGATATTGATCACGAATAGGATAAATATCCCACTTAGAAGTAGCGATATCACATTTTTGCTGATAACCTTGATTTGGCATCGAAATAGTCACAGGTATTGTAGTTAATCCTTCTTGACAAATCGTTATCGTAAAATCTTGTCGTGATATATCATTTATTTGTCCTTTAGCGATAATTTGATTATTAGTAACGTTTAACAATATTTTTGTGTTTTGAATTGCATCAATATACGCGAATTGATTAGGCTCAAATTTCAACACTACTTGTTTAGGAATTGAAATTACAACAGACTCATTTTCAATACGTTGATTCCCCTTAGGCACAATATTAAAATGATTTTCTAAACTTGCTTCAATTTGAGCAGGACAATCAAATAGCGGATCCGATTTCAGAATTTTAGAAGATAATGTTAAGTGATCTACATGAGGTATAAGATTAGTCGGCAACGATTTCACTATATTTTGCGAAGACTCTACCTGTCTGAGTTGACCTGCACCAAAGAGTAAAATAGATAAATGATTAATAAAAAGCGAACCTGCTTTAATCACATAAGATCTATTTTTCTCATCAAGAATTAATAATATTCCTATACAAATCATAAGATAAGGAAGCTGACGATAGATTCGAGAGTCACTTTTTTTTCGTTTTGCAAAAAACATGGTATTACACTAAATTCATAATCAAAAATTGATACTTGTTAAAAAGGAAAGATATTTAAATTAAATTTATCATGTTTATAACCGAAGGTTGATCCGAATTAATTACAGTATAATCTTAAGGTTGATATCTTAATTTCTCAGCTTCAATTTATAGCTTAGATACTCTAAAAAGATATTTTCTTTCAACACCCAAATAAATTAATAGCAAATTTTTATTACAACAATTTATTTAGCTAAATAATAGAAATCAAGAATTACCCCATTATCTTAAATTTCTTCTGGATAAAGATCAGCCATGCTGATTGATCGACCATTTTCGGTGACAATTCTCGCGTGATAAAGTTTAAGATCGCGAGGATCGTTTACACCGCAGGAGTGAGCTATGATATTTAATTCTTTTGAAATATTTTTGGCGTAATTTGCTACTCTGACTGCTTTGTTAGCTGGATCTAAACCATATTGTAATTTTTTATTGTGGGTTGTAATGCCGGTTGGGCAAGTATTTTTATTACATTGCAATGCTTGAATACAACCAAGTGCAAACATAAAACCCCGTGCGGAATTTACAAAATCAGCGCCCGCACAATACGCCCAAGCAACTTCAGCCGGGGTGATTAATTTACCGCTTGCGCAAATTTTAATTCTTTCACGTAAATGATGTTTTTTTAAAATACTAATAACTAAAGGTAAACTTTCTTTGATAGGGATCCCCATATTATCGATTAAACTCATAGGTGCCGCCCCCGTGCCACCATCAGCGCTATCGATCGTAATAAAATCAGGTGCGCTTTCGATACCGCGTTTATGAATTTCTTTGCAAAAATTATCAAGCCATCCATAAGCGCCAATGACTGCTTTAAATCCGGTTGGTTTTCCCGTGATATCACGCACATATTTAATGATATCTAATAATTCACTCACATTATTAACTTCGGGATGACGGTTAGGACTAATTGCATCTTGACCTGGTGTAATACCACGGATCTTTGCGATTTCTTTAGTCACTTTTACGCCGGGTAAAATACCGCCTTTTCCAGGTTTTGCACCTTGGCTAAATTTGATTTCAAACATTTTAACTTGTTCGTGGCTCGCGACTTCTAATAATTTTTCTTCCGAGAAACCACCTTCCGGTTTTCGCACACCAAATTTCGCCGTGCCGATTTGAAAAACAATATCGCAACCGCCTTCTAAATGATAAGGCGATAATCCGCCTTCACCAGTATTCATCCAAATGCCCGCTAACTTTGCACCTCTCGATAACGCTCTGACTGCGGGAATCGACAATGCACCATAACTCATACCTGATATATTAAATACCGATTTTGTTTTATAAGGCTGTTTACAATAAGGACCAATTGTCATTTCACTCGGTATCGATTCATCACTTTCTAATGTTGGAAAAGGACAGTTAACAAAAAATATTGTGCCTGGTGGACGCAAATCGCGGGTTGAACCAAAAGCAATCGTGCTATCAACATTTTTAGCAGCACGATAACACCAAGATCTTTCTGCTCTGTTAAAGGGCATTTCTTCACGATCTTGCGCAAAAAAGTATTGCCGAAAAAATTCGCCTAAATGCTCAAAGAAATAACGGAAACGAGCTAGAACGGGAAAGTTACGACGCAATGTACTTTTCTTTTGAAATCGATCAAAACAATAAATCAATATTACCCAAAGAAGGAATAAACCAATAATTATGATAAATATATAAGAAAGGATTTGAGCAATATCAAAGGCTTTACTTGCCATTTCGTTCATCATATAAGAAAACTCCTGTAATCTCATTGCAATTAATTTTACTACAAAATTTCAGTTAAGTCTTATCATAAAATTTGAAAACCTAAGTCAGGATAATGTCACCCTATCATAGGGTGAAGAAATTAAATATTCACAAGTCACTATGTTAAATAATGTCTTAAGAAAAGAATTAAATTTAAAGAAAAGATAGAAACCAATGTCGTCATAAACACGATTAAACTCGCGCTGTCTTCTGCTGCATGATAACGTTTAGCAAATATAAATAAATTTTTCGCTGTTGGCATTGCCGCTATAAAAACGACCGCGAATAAATTAAATCCCTGTAGTTGAAAAATAAAATAACCGAGCAAAAAAGCAACCAAGGGATGCAAGCTGGTTTTTAATAAAATTAAAAATCCAATCTCATAAAATTCATTTTTAACAGACTTAGCTTTAATAAAACTCAGTGACAAACCAAGCGCAAATAGTGCCAAAAAAGCCGCTGCTTGTTTGGCGATGTCAAACGTATTATTCACAACAGTTGGAACACTCAATTGAAAAAAACTAAATGCTAAACCTAAGATAATGCCAATTAAAATGGGATTACGCCAAAAAACAGCTAACGTACGAGATAATACATGCTTTTTATGTTGCGAATTATTTTGCGTATCAAGTAAAAATATAAAAATAAAATTAAAGATTGATTGAACAATGATAATACTCGCGACAGGCCAAATAGTATGAAACAGTAATAAAAAAAGCGGAAGTGCAATATAAGCCGTATTGGTATGTGAAGAAGCCATGGTATTAATGATCAAATGATTATTACTACGTTTAAAGCAATGTTTTGACACTAAAAAACTAATCAAACTCACCATTAATGAAGCACAAAAAAACGTACCCATAAAGGGCCACACTAAAACACTGTGACTCGATAACTTAGCGATTTCAATAAATAAAGTCACTGGCATTACGATATAAAAAACCAATCTCGCTAAATCATCTGACGCAGCTTGATTAAATAACTGTGTTCTACCTGCAATATACCCAACTAAAATAATGATAAAAATAGGTAGGCTAGTTAAACTAATACTCATGTTAAAACCATTATTGTTTATTAACTATCTTTTGCAGCGGATTATATCTAAATTGGCTTAGTGACACCACGGAAGTTTGTTAATATTTCCCATATTACCTTAAAAAATACAGGTTATTATGCAATCTTTTTCGCTATTAGGCTAAGCATTTGAATACAATATTCTCATTGCATTACCTATATATAAATGATATTACTATCTCAATCTAAGGGGATGAGGGATAATGCAATGGCAACAAGTTTAAATAAAGAAAAATCTTTAATCCGTGAATTATCCGATCGATTAGTTGAAATTCAAAAACCCATTCGAATTTTAGATGCCATAAAATGGGATAACAAAGTTAAAGAAAAATTCCTCAAAAATAAAGGCAAAGCATTACCTGAGGTTAACAAAGAGTATTATCAAAAAAACCCCTTATCTTTCGACACCCAAAATAAAAAGAATGAATTTTTTGAATTAGAAAGACAAATAAAAAGAAAACTGGGACAGTTTAGTAGTGTCGGTAACATTATGCTTCGCTTGTGTCGGGAATATACTACAGCCCTTCGCATGCTTGAAGTTAGGGGAACAAAAGAATTCGCACATTTATCAGAAGACTTATATGGTTCGTCTGAAGATGCATTTTATCCCAATGCGCCTTCACTCAATGATTTAGCCATTGCCCTCACTGAAACCATCGAAAATTTAAATATTGTTGATAACGAAAAAGATGTAAAAAAATATACCTGTGATCAAGCCGTCAAAATTTTACAAACACAATTAAATGAGTATTTTAATGATCCTGAGCAACCAGTTACGGTTATCGCAAGTGATGGTATTATTGCTGATGCGGCTGCCGGCGCCGATTGCATTAAGCTCAAACAAGACGCGATGTTTTCAATTCGTGATCTTAATTTATTAGCAGTTCATGAAGGCTGGGTACATGTGGGCACCACGTTAAATGGTCAATCTCAACAAGTTTGTACTTTTCTAAGTAAAGGTCCACCTTCTGCCACTGTTAATCAAGAAGGCTTAGCCGTATTAACTGAAATTTTAACGTTTTCATCTTATCCCAGTCGACTAAGGCGAATTACTAATCGAATTAATGCCATTCATATGGCATCACAAGGCGCCAACTTTTTAGAAATTTATCATTATTTTATTGATCAAAATATTAATGAAAGCGAATCCTACGATAATACCACTCGCGTATTTCGCGGTTCGACACCAGATGGTTTACCTTTTACGAAAGATTTATCTTATAACAAAGGATTTATCAATGTTTATAATTACATTCGCATTGCCATCAAAGAAGGTAAGTCACAACATATACCCTTACTATTTTTAGGTAAAACAGCCTTAGAAGATATTCGCGTTTATGTCGATCTCATCGAGCAAGGAATTGTCACCGCTCCAAAATATGTGCCACCACAGTTTAGCGATTTAGCCGCACTTGCCGCTTGGATGTGTTATTCATTACTTTTTGGAAAATTGAAACTCGAAAAAATGATTCAAGAATATAAAAGCTTATTTTAATAAAAACACTTCTCGAACAAATAAAATAACATTTCATACACTTGTAGGAAAAACTGTTTTTCCAAAATGTTTAGCTGCTGTAGATTGCCCATCATAGGGTCAGCGTTTATAATGATAATATGATTTTTGCCTTTTAATTTTATTCTAATTGATTTTCGACTCGCTTAATTAATGGAATAAAAATTAAATTAACTCCAGGAGTAAAATGATGCCATCAAAATATTATGTTGCAGATGAACTGGTTTCACAATTAGGAAATATAGGTATTAAGCAAATATATGGTATCACAGGTGATGTGCTCAATACTTTTTTAGATGCGATTCGAAGACAAGATAAAATTCAATGGATCACAGTCAGACATGAAGAAAGTGCCGGATTTGCCGCCGCCGCCGAAGCAGAATTAACAGGAAAACTTGCCGTTTGTGCCGGCACCGTGGGTCCAGGTGCGTTACATTTAATTAATGGTCTTTATAATGCAAAAAGAAATTATGCACCCGTTCTCATGATTTCAGGCACCGTGCCACAAGCTGAAGAATACGGTCCTTATTTCCAAGAAATTGACATGCATAAGGTGTTTGATGATCTTTGTGTGTTTAATGCTGGCGTGCAATCGACAAAACAACTTCCACGTTTATTACAACAAGCCATCAACGCGGCAATTCAACATCGTGGTGTTGCCAATATTTCTATTCCTGCCGATTTGATGTTAGAAAAAATGGAACCGGGTCATCCTATTTTTATTTCACAACACAAAGAAGCGGTGACGGCAGAAGAATCTGAAATTACACAATTGGCCGATTTAATTAATCAAGCTAAATCTGTTGCTATGTTAGTCGGTTGGGGTTGTATTAATGCCAAACAACAATTAATAAAGCTCTCCGAAAAATTACAAGCGCCAGTTGCCAACTCCTTAAAAGGCGGAAATGTTTTCGACTTTAATCATCCTAATCATATTGGTGGAATTGGGCATGTTGGCACGCCTCATGGTTTAAAAGTGATTGATGACTGTGATTTACTTTTGATGCTGGGTACTGATTTTCCTTACTCTGCTTTTTTACCAAAGTCAGGGAAAATTGTCCAAATCGATATTAATCCAGAACATTTAGGTCGCCGTTGCCCCATTAAATTAGGTATCGCAGGTGATGTGGGTATGGTGATTAATCAACTCTTACCTAAAATTAATGATAAACAAAATAAAGATTTGCCTGGTCTGCAACAATCACGTGATAAATGGCTCGAAAAAACCAATCATCAATACGGCATTAAATCTTTAGAAAAATCTAAAGTTATTCATCCACAATCTATTTTTTGCGCCTTAACAGAATTAGCCAATGATGATGCTATTTTTGTTTGTGATGTGGGTGAAATCACCGTTTGGGCCGCACGCTATTTACGTTTACGCGGCGAACAAAAATTAATTAGTTCTTTTAGTCATGGCTCACTCGGTATCGGTTTACCGGCAGCGATTGGTGCGCAATTCGCTTATCCTGGTCGACAAGTCATTGCCTTAAGTGGTGATGGTGGTTTTGGTATGTTGTTATGTGATTTAATTACATTAACTCGATATAATTTACCCATCACACAAATTGTAGTGAACAATGAAAAATTTGGTTTTATCGAATTAGAAATGGAAGCCGCCGGCCTTCCGCGTTACGCAACGGATTTAGTTAATCCAGATTTTGCAGCGGTTGCTCGTGCTTGTAATATGGAAGGTTATACTGTCAAAGATCCTAAAGATCTTGTCGCGACCTTAGAAAAAACAATTCATTCTAATAAACCCTGTTTACTTGATGTTTTTGTTAACCCAACTGAATTAATCATTCCTTCTAAAATGGAATATCATACCGCATTAAAATACATGCAAGGTAAAATAAGAGAAATGTTAATCGAAAAAGATATTAAAGTTTTATTCGAAAAATAAAGCACAACCAGTAGAAAAAGATAATAATAAAACTGCGGGTAAATCCAACGACTCGACTATTTTAGAATTCTCAGCTTTATTCTTTTGCTTTAAATATTCACTCATCGCTTCCTGCATCGTTCCAAAAACAACAAATAACAACGACGCACTTTTACCAAATACCGTAATCAATAAACTTGAGATTGATTGGCGACTCACTTTATTTTGTAATAGCAACATTTTTTGATTTAATGCCGCCAAACGTGGCGCGATATCCTGATTAGAATTCGCTTGGTTCGAAAGTTTTATCATAACTAAGCGAAAAGTTATCATTAATGATTGAGATTTTTTTAACGTATCTTCCATCCTCTTATAACTATCAAGAAAAGAATAAAGTTGTAAAATATCATCTGGCACTTCACGCCACATCGCGTTTTTAAAACCAACCATAGATGTTTTAATATTTGAAAAAGACATAATTCACCGATATCATTCAAATGTTTGCGATAGTAGTCGATATGGTAGAATGTTCATAGCCAAAGTTTTCAAAGGTATTCACCATATACATTTTTGAGCGCTTAACAGAAGGAACGTAAAATGGCCAAAAAATTTGTCATTAGTTTATTTTCTCTCCTATTTGCAACATGCCTTTTTGCCACAGCAAAACCCATGACACAAAGAGAGCTTGGCATTATTCCTAACATTACAGATCATTATAAAGCGTTACCGTTGTTATATCATTTTACTGAAATGCCAAAAGAAAAAGTTAACGACTACATCTCTCGCCAATATATTTATAGTAGCGAATCTGAAATTGTTAGATGGTACTTAAAAAAAGGTGCGGATATCCCTACTCATAATCATGTCAATGAACAAATTGTTTGGATAGTCAAAGGGAAAGTCGCGGTTTATTCCCAAGGTAAAAAATTTATTGTTAATGCCGGTGATGTGTTAGTCATTCCACCTAATGTGCCTCATCATTTTATTGCGCTTGAAGATACGATTGATGTCGATTTCTTTACCCCCGCTAGACAAGATTGGGTAGATAGAACAGCAAATTATTTAAAGAAATAATATAACATATTGATTTTTAAAAATTTAAATTTTGCCCGATTAAATATTTCAATCAGGATAAAGAGAAGGTTCTCCACCGATTTCAATGACTTAAAAATATCGAAGTTTCGGGCATAAAATACGCACAATTGAATAAGCAATTAACTGATCTAAACTGCTCTTATATTGAGTATCTATCCTTAATCAACAATCAACATCTTAAAAATGTTCGGTGGATAATCAATTTCCAGGAGAAGAAAACGAGATGGAGCTCCAATATCATGACAACCCCAAAAGATACAAATGATCAATTAGATGTCAATGAACTCTTAGCCAAGCTAGAAGCATTCATTACATCTTGGACACTTCTAAGCAGCCATTCGAATTGTAGAAATTTTAGTTTTACAAAAAGGCTGAATGTTATCTAAAAAGAAATACACATCCTTTAATAATGAACCAATATCAACATGTTTATGATTACGGGTAACATGGTCATGCATTTGCTTCCATAATCGTTCAATTTTATTTTCATTTGGTGAGTAAGGTGGTAAAAAATGTAACCGTATTTTTGCACCTGCGTGAGCAAGAAATGTGATCACTTTTTTTGATTTATGAATAACATAATTATCCAATATGAGATGGATCCGTTTGCATCGTCTATAAATACCAATCATTTTTTTGAGCAAAATTAAAAACAAATCAGAATTTTTTCTGTCTCTGGTGCTCTAAACAATTTTACCCGTTCTCGCATTAAGTGCCCCTGCAATATAACGTTTTTGATTCTTTCCAGGTGTGACGACTTTTGTTTGATGGCCTCGTTTTGAGTAAGTATCACCAAACTTAGGATTAAGGTCGATATCGGCTTCATCAGAATAAAATACTTCTTCTTTTGCGCTTGCTTTTTTTACGATTTTCCCTATTTTTTCTAGTCTTTTCTTTCGTCCTTTCACTGGGATCCTGAGTACTTGACCTGGACGCTTTCGTTTGCAACCTAACTCTTTTAAATAACCACAAATACAACTTTTTGATAAGTTTATATTGAGATCATCTCTCAACTGTAGTGAGATGAGTTCCAACGGCCATGTTGCTCCATGCCAATCATAGTCTTTTGGGCTTTTATCTAAATAGGATAGGATTTTCTTCTTGACTTGCTCTGTGATTTTTCGTCGACCGGGATTGATTCTGCGATCATAGATAGCATTTTCACCCATATCTTCAAATCGATAAATTGTATAGTAAATTGTTGCGCGTACACAGTCGACCAATTTTGATATTTCTTTGACACTTTTTCCTTCATTTAATAATGATAATATCCAGCATCTTGTTGATTCTATCCGTGATTTTGTCGATTTATAATGTTTTTTTAGTCGGCGGCATTGTGCTCGATATAGGTCTAATTGTATCATTGCCATAGCGAACTCCTTGTGTGATTTAGTTTCTGAATAAAATTATTTTATCACATTGAGTTCCTTTTTTTGATCACGGTCTAGTGAACGCTATTTAGTCAAAAGAAAAGATACGAAATCACACAGATAACAAAACTGTTTAACATATCAATTCACAATGTAGAACAATTGGAAAAAAAAAGTCACGAGATATACGCGGATTATAAAATCTCTTAACCACCTGTAATATAACAACATCAACAATTATTCAATTTAATCAATTCTTTTGTCCTTTGTAATTTATTAAGCATCTTTGTTAATTTTTTATTTGAACTCATAAAATTAATTCAAATCTAGGAGAAAAACGAATGCATAGTACTAAAATAAAAACGGCAATAGGAAGTGAGTTTTGTTTTCCTTGTTTAAAAACAAATCAGCAAAGTGCTATCGCCAAAAAAGTATTACAAAGCGCCTTTTTAGCCCGTGAAATTTCGCCCACCTTTCATCTCGAAAAAAGTCGACAAGGCATGGTGATCATATTTCCTAAAACAACGGTCTTTAACATCGATGAACAAACTGATTTTAGTCGTTGTTGTTTTACTAAGTTCCCTAACATTGATTTTTCTGCATTCAAAAGTTATTTACAAGGTCAGATTAATCAACAATTACCGGGTTTAACCGTCGATGTATTACCGGTTAAATCAACAATCCCTTGCACCAATATTCCATGGTGTTTTACGCAAAGTGGTCGTTTAATGGAAGAACAAACAAAGCTAGCATCACAGGAAATGGAGATTCGAATCTTTATTCCTAATCAATCAGAAATTGAAGCAAATGATAAAAGACGCGCAAGTGAATGTCATTCGCCAGAAAATATCAATCAGTTAATCCGTCAAGTTGCGATAGCATCATTCTCTTCTGACAATAATCAATCAATATTTCCTGCAACTTCAAATCCTAATTGCTCATCAGCGTTTATCTTAAAAAACATTTTAGATTTATTTTGTTTCTGCCGAAAATCTTGCTCCGCTATTGTAGCATTAGCAGATAATTGTTGTCCGCGTTTTTTTATCGATTGTTGTAGCACGCTCCCTTTTGGTTTTAATGGCGTGGATGATGTCGTGCCCAATAAAATTAACAACCCTTTTTTTTCAACAGCCAGTCGTGCCATTATGGCAAATAGTGTCAAAGATACACTGTGTTGTGTATTACCCTGCACTTGTTTTTGTTTCTATGCTTTTTTAACTTGCGCGCAATGTCGTTTTGATTTACTTTGCAACTGTTCTATCTTAAACGAACCAGGATTAGTGGAATGTTTTATTGTAAATTGCATGGGATATTGTCTACTTTGTCATAGTCAATGCAGCGATAAAAATTTATTTAATCAGGATCAACAACAAGCAACCTACGCCCAGCATTGGGAATGGTTTAGTCCTTATACGAAATTTGCTAAAAATCATGTTCCGCCTCAACAAACAATGACAGACGGTAGGGAATTGCCAGAAATGAGTGTAAATGTTACTGAAACAACTACACATGATGAATCGCCAGAATCATCCACAAGAATGACAATAAACTAACGAAATTATTTAAAAACTTAATCGCCGTTTATGTTTTTGACCCTGATCTTGAATGCTGTCTTTTTCGGGAATCATTAATGTCTTGTCATCATCGCCCCATTCTTCTTTTAATAAAATCAAGGATAAATATCGAAGCTCTGTATAGTAGTTTGGAAAATCACCCAGACTATAATGCTTGTTTGTTAATTGTAGCTCTAACTTAGGTAAAGCAAGTCCATAAACAAATGCTTTTTTTTGGCTACAAGAAAAATATAATGCTTTGCAATTTAAAGTTGAATCAAGATCATTAAAACCGAAATTATCGAAATAGCTGGCAGAAAGTTCAATATTTTTACTATCGAGGATTTTTAATACTGCATCAAATATTTTTTTATTACCGCCAATCACTATCGCTCGGAGATTTAATTGTTGATGTTTATCATAAAGCAATTTTAACCCTTCATCTAACCAAGATTCGAATTTTGTTGTTACACCATTTTGTATAAATTTAACATCGTTAATATGAAAAAATAAATAATCATCAACCGCAGGGTCAAATATAACCATGGCTGAGCAAGATAACACGCCTACAGTAAAAGCATCTTGTCGATTTAATAATTTGTATTCTACCATATTAATTTTGACAATAGAGGGGATGAGTGTTAAGGCAGATATCGCTTGCTGAAGTTTTGTTTGTCTTTTCTTATATTTTTGCAAACAAGAATTAGCATTTTTTTTTGACTGGCTGAGCATCATTTTTCTTCCGCTTGTAGTGTTAATTGATTTTATCATCTTCCTTATCAATTTATAGGCAAATATGATAAGTAACGCTTTTTTCCTAAAGTCTTATTACTTAATATAATTTAAGCTACTGTCCCTGCAAAATATCCACCGCCGAAATTGGCTAGTTTTGATGCAAGAACCTTGTTAAGATTCATTTACTATGAATAAACAAGATTATTACAAAGCACATTTAACACGCGACCCACGCTTTGATGGCAAATTTTTTGTGGCCGTTAAAACCACTAAGATTTATTGTCGACCAATTTGTCCGGCGAGAAAAGCAAAATTAGAAAATCTCGAATTTTTTCATCATGCTGTTTTAGCAGAACAAGCGGGATATCGTCCGTGTTTACGTTGCCGACCAGAGTCCGCACCCGGCTCACTCGCCTGGATAGGAATATCTGCCATTATTAAACGCGCTATTCGCATTATGGAATCCAGTGAACTTGAAAATTTATCGATTAATGCCCTCGCAACAAAACTCGCAGTAAGTGAACGTTGGTTACGTGAGGTTTTTCAACGTGAAATTGGCATTAGCCCACAACAATTATTGCTCGATAAAAAACTTGCGATTGCGAAAAATTTACTTGAACATTCTATGCAAAGTATTACTGACATTGCGTTTTGTGCTGGCTTTAATTCTATCCGACGATTTAATGATGCATTTAAAACTAAATTTCAACAAACGCCCAATCAAGTTAGAAAAAACACAGCAAAAAGCACCATGCAATCTATCCGATTACGTTATCGTCCTCCATTTAATTGGAAAAAAATATTGGCTTATTTTCAACAACGCACAATCCCTTGTGTCGAGACCGTTTCAGATAATAGTTATGAGAGATTATTCACTTTACATGATTGCCAAGGTTGGATGAAAGCCAGTCAAATTGCGGGTAACCAATTACAAATTCAATTTATTTTAAATCAACCCACGCATATTCTCGACATGGTGTCTCGGATTAAAACCCTGTTTGATCTTGATGCTGATCCCATGCTTATCGAAAAAGACTTAGCAAAAGATAAAGCCTTAAAACCGCTATTAAAACACTATCCAGGTTTAAGAATTCCAGGCTGTTGGGATGGTTTTGAATTGGCCGTGCGTGCTATCATTGGGCAAAAAATAAGTGTTAAAGCAGCAAGAATTGTATTAATTCGATTGGTTGAATTGTGTGGTGAGAAGCAAACTTTCGATCAATCACTCGCGTTAACTCATTTTTTCCCCACACCAGAAAATATTATTAAAACCGATTTATCTAATATTGGTTTAACACAATCTAAAATCAACTCGATAAAATCATTAGCGAGTTTAATTCAAAATAGCCAATTAAAATTAGATGGCACGGCAGATGAAGCAGAAACCATCAAAACATTATTATCCATCAAAGGCATTGGACCTTGGACCACTGAATATATTGCTTTACGCGCATTAAAAAATCCGAATGCATTTCCAGAAAATGATTTAGAAATTCAAAAACGCCTAAAACAATTTCACCTCGATCCAACACAATGGATCCCATGGCGTGCCTATGGCACCGTGTTACTCTTAAACTTAGATTAAGTGCGATGAGAATGAGACGATTAAATAATATTATTGATATTGAAAATAGCAGTTTTGATCAAATAAATTCTCCTGTTGATACACTTTCACTTATCGCGAATCATCAAGGTTTATGTGCCATACTGTGGGCCAATGATTTAAACCTTGCCGAAAACGAAACCACATTAAATAAATTAAAACGGAATAAACATCATCCCGTTATTTTACAAACAAAAAAGCAATTAACTGAATATTTTCTTGGTAAAAGAAAAACGTTTCAGCTGCCTTTAATTTTTAATGGGAGTGTATTTCAACATCAAGCGTGGCAAGCTTTATTAGCTATTCCTTATGGTCAAACCATTAGTTATGGTGAACAAGCTGCAAAATTAGGCGATAAAAATAAAGCCCGCGCCATCGGTTTAGCCAATGCAAATAATCCGATTTCAATTATTATTCCTTGCCATCGAGTAATTGGTACAAATGGTCAGTTAACGGGTTTTGCTGGCGGATTATATAAAAAAAAATATTTATTAGCACTAGAAGAGAAATATAAGTAAAATTTACACCTATATCCCTATTAATTTGATTATAACCAGTCATAATTTTATAAACTATCCACCATCATAAAATTAGTAAATTCATCGGGTTTAAAATATTCTTTTTTTTGTTAAATTAAGACAATTTTTATAAAAATAAGGAAAAATAAAAAATGGCTACTCCTGTTGTTCAAGTCGTTCTAGATGTCTATGATGATTCAACTGTTGATGAACACAGTGACTCTTTTGACGTGGTTAGTCCACAACATCAAGATCATTTAGATGGTGATGAAGAGTTCTTTGATCATACTGCTCAGGCTGCACTTGAAGAATGGTTAGAACAAGATAAATCTAACTCCCAAGATACTGACAGAGCAATTCATATAATAAATGCTTCAGTTACTTCTGTGAAGGATAAAATGCCACAACTACAATGTTATCCCGAACCACCTCATTTTACGGCGTTGGGACAGCATGATAGATTTTTTATTACGGGCACGGGTAATGATCCTATCCCAAAAAACAAGGCTGAATCATATTTAACTTCATTTTTCAAAGCAACCGAAGAACCTCATTTTGCTCTTAATGAGTGGTTCATGGATAAATTTGAACATTATGGTTTTTTGGAAGAACAACACATTGGAAATGATGAAATTGATTTTTCACATTTTTTAATGCGTGAAACTTTAGCCTTAGTAAAAGGTTATGGTCGTTTAGGTTTAGATGCCGCTGCATTTGTTTGGGATAAACTTAAATCAGCATCCAGTTATACTCAGGAAAGTTATGCTCACTGCTGCCCACGGGGTTCATAAAAATTAAAATTGAAGTCAGTGTAATTTATTTTAAATAATGTTACCTGACTTCATAAATTATTATTTTAATTACATTCAGCTCGTACTTTATTTAAACCAAAAGGTTCACCTAATTTATACCCAACTTCACTAGCTAAATCTTTATGTTCGTTAGTAGCTAGTGTATGTTCTAACTCTTCCAATTTCCCAATAAACTTCATAAGGGGAGATAAACAATTATCTCTAAAATACTCCACTAATACTCTGTTATTAACATCTGCTTTAAATGCTTCATATCTTTCAGTTGTTTTTTCTTGACGATAACCCAATTTATCTAAGATATTGCGCAATAAAGTGCTATTTTTTCCGGTTTCATAAACACCGAAAGGTCCAAGATCTGTGGTTTCACTGGCAATCGCTTCAACGATATAAATGATTGAAGCAATCGCGATTCGACTGTGTAAATCATGCGATACTTTTATTAATCGTTGATTTTGATTATAATTTAAAACTATATCACCCTGGTCCTGCACATCAATTTGTCTAACAGCTTGAATCTGATTATCAGTTGGTAAATGGTGCTCATCTCGATTGGCCCACCTTTCTATTAAACGTAAAAACGCAATTTGCCCTGGTCTTGAAGCATGTTGTCTTGCTCTTTTATATTTTGCTTTAATTGAGTTTCCCTGGTGTTTTTGTTCATACTCACCTAACACCTCTTGGACAATGCGACCTAAAATAATTTGAGGTGAGTTCTTTTGATCATAAAATTTATTGATGTAACCATTCATCTTCTCTTCCTTTTTTTTATCAATTTTAGAAACAAGCAAGATAATATTTTTAAACCAACCTCAACACCTCTAATTTTTGTAAAATAAAGCCCCATTCAATTATTATGATTAGTAACAACTACGAAATTTTGATTTATTGCTGACATTGAATTAACATATGTTTTGCCAGAACATTAATCAAATAATATTGAGTGATGTTAAAACATTAATAATCAAATTCAACGTAACTAATTTAATATGTCAAAAATACTTTCTTCCGCTATAAAACATGGCTTCACAGATAGCCTTCCCGTTGCATTTGGCTATATTCCTTTAGGCATAGCCTTTGGTTTTTTATTTGAAAAATTAATTTTTCATTGGTATCTCGGTGTATTGATGAGTGTCTTTGTGTTTGCCGGTGCCGCTCAATTTATTGCGATTTCAATTCTCAGAGATCATGGCTCACTACTCACGATTTTAATTTCGACATTGGTGGTGAATTTACGTCACATTTTTTACGGCGTATCCTTTGTCGGAAAATTCCCTAAAAATGGATTAGTCAAAAATTATATGATATTTGGTTTAACCGATGAAGCTTATGCAATTTTAACCACATCCTCTCGTACTTTTAATAATACTTATGGCTTGTCTGTGATTTTTCTCTCACATTTTTATTGGATATTCGGTACGTTAATTGGCGCTATCATTGGTAGTTTGATTAATGAAAATTTACAATTTTTATATTTTTCATTACCCGCTTTATTTATTATTATGACGATTGAACAAGCCATAAAAGTCAAAACACTTTCGCCATTTTTAACTGCATTCATTTGTTCGGCAATTGCTTTATTATTTCCAAGTCGTTATTTTTTAGTGATTGCTATTGGTTTATCGAGTCTTGTTTTTGTCTTGGATTATATGATGAAGGATAAACATCATGCGTGTTGAGTATATTTTATTAGTCATTGGGTTAATGTGTTTAGTAACTTTTCTCACCCGTGCTATTCCTTTTTACTCAATCGAAATTTTCAAAGATCATCCTTTCGTAAAATATTTAGCACAAAGAATGCCTCCGGCTGTCATGATAATTCTTGTCATTTTTTGTTATCGCAATATCAATTACAAACTTAATCCGCATGGGATACCCGATTTGATTGCCGGATTATTAACGGTTGCCGTGCATTTGTACAAGCGAAATTTAATCCTCAGTTTAATCACTGGCATTTTATTTTATGCAATTATATACTGGGCAATGTCGTAAAACAGTGTTGTTGCTTTGATGGAAGCGAATTTAATTACACTCAATCTCAATGATGAAGCCATAGATGATTTTTTATCTTGCCCGAATTTTATTTACCACAATGACTTATATTATTTACCTTCGAATCCAAAAAAAGTATTTGCCAGTTTAGCCAGACAAGAATTTTATAATAAACAACAACTTTTTTTACTCTATCATCAAAACCAGGCTGTCGGCAGAATTGTCGCAAGAATATCCTCACAAAAAGATAACACGAATACCCCTTATGGAATGTTAGGCTTTTTTGAAGTTGCCTCCAATAAAAATTGGGCAACTCAATTATTACACGCAGGTTGTCAATGGCTTAAGACTCAACAAATCAAACACGTTATCGGCCCTATCGATGGTGACACTTGGCATCGCTATCGATTTAATACAGGTCCTTTTGATACGCCACCTTTTTTGTTAGAACCCTACAATCCAAATTATTATGCTCAATATTGGGAAAATTTTGGTTTCACTGAATTAGAAAAATATTATTCTGCTTTTGTTAATGATATCGCAAACAGTATGAGTGCGTTAAAGCTAAAAGCGGAAAAAGCGCGGCAATTTGGTTATCAAGCACGATCCTTCAACATTGAAGACTTTAATAATGAACTTAAAATTATTTATCAAATTAGTTGCCAAGCATTTAAAGATAATTTTTTTTATAGTGAGATAAAAGAAACTGATTTTATCGCCTTATATCAAGATGCCAAAGCGATTATTGATCCATCATTGATTCACTTTGCGCTCGAAAAACAGCAACAACCCGTGGGTTTTTTATTTGCATTTCCAGATCATTACGCTGCCGTAAAAGCCATGAATGGAAAAAAACATCTTTTCGCTAAATTAAAATTTCTGTTAAAAAAACGCCAAACAAAAACATTCAATATGAAATCTGTTGCGGTGTTAGAACAACATAAACGCCATCATATCGCAAGCTTACTCACCTATCATACTTATCAAAATGCCTTAAAAAAACATTACCAAAGTACCAATTTATGTTTAATCAAAAATGATAACCCTTCGCGAGGACTTGATCCTGGGCAGGCGGATTTAAAGCGTGAATATAAACTTTATCAATATTCCTTATAAATTCTTGTGATCAATCCCTAAACGCTTTAGACAAATTGATAAATTTTCCCTATGTTTAAATACAGCTTTCAAATAATAGTTCATTATTGATGGAATGATCTGTAAAATTAATGTCATGGATACTCAAAGTGATAATGTCGTTACGTTATTAAAAGATCACGCTGAAAATTGCGGTGATAAAATTGCTTTGATTGTCGAAAACGAATCACTCAGTTATCTCGATTTATGGATTCATATTCAACGTGTCAGTGAAGGTTTAAGTCAACTTGGTTTACAAGCAGGTGATCGCGTTATTGTCATGCAAGGCATGTCGATTAAACTTTATATTATTTTGCTCGCCATTTTAAAAATAGGTGCAATCGCTGTTTTTGTTGATCCTTGGGTAAGCATCAAACAAATGGCAGCGTTTGCAAGTTTTGCCAAACCCAGAGCCTTTATTGGTCAAAATAAAAGTCATCTCTTGCGATTATTTAATTCTTCTTTAAGACAAGTTGAAATTGCAATTACCACCGGACACAGTTTTTTGGGTTTACCGGCAAAAATAAAATTAGCAAAATTACAACAATCAAAACTAAATCCCTCTATCTATCCCAGTGAAAAAAATGATACCGCTTTGATCACCTTTACCACAGGGTCGAGTGGATTACCGAAAGGTGCAAATCGCACGCATGGTTTTTTAATAGAACAACATTTAGCATTAAAACACACTTTTCCATTCGATAATCAAGATATTGATATCACCATGTTTCCGATTTTTGCCTTAAATAATTTAGCATCAGGTATTACCACGGTCATTCCTAAGATCAATTTTAAAAAAGTTGCTGAATTAAATGCGCCGTTAATAATACAACAAATGATAAAACACCAAGTCACCACCGGTACCGCATCACCGCCATTTTGGGATCGTATTAGTCACTATTGTCAAACTACACCACAAAATAAATTAGTATTAAAACGCATTATTACAGGTGGAGCGCCTGTCAATAACCAACAATTACAATTTTGGCAATCTGTTTTTCCGGAAAGTGAAATTATTATTGCGTATGGTTCAACTGAGGCAGAACCTGTGGCGCATATTACAGCACATGAAAAAATAAATATTAAACACACCCTTTATTCTTTCCCAGGTTATTGCATGGGAAAAATTATTCCCTCATGCCAAGCAAAGATTATTAAAATTAAAAAACATCCCATCGATTTGGCTGAACTAAATTGGTCAGACATCACATTAACGACAGGACAAATCGGTGAGCTCATTGTTTGTGGTAATCATATTGGTCGAGATTATTATCACAATTCTGACGCTGTCAAAGAAAATAAAATAATCGATGGCGATACCGTTTGGCATCGCATGGGTGATACCGGTTACTTTGATGAGTTAGAGCGTTTTTGGTTAGTCGGCCGCATGCATTCGACGATTTTGCGTGATAACATCGCTTATCATGCGCAACAAATCGAACAAGCTTTAAAAATGGAAAATATTCAACTCGCTGCTATCGGAAAAACCTGTGATAAGTTGGGAGAAGAAATTATTTTAATTGTTCAACATCAATTTGACCCAGTCTTAAAAGATAAATTTACAACATTAATTGAACAACATGATTTAATTATCGATGATATTATTTTTTATTCTAAGCCTTTTCCGATGGATCCGCGACATAATTCT
The DNA here is from genome assembly GCA_964352985.1 of uncultured Legionellales bacterium. Lineage (GTDB taxonomy): Bacteria > Pseudomonadota > Gammaproteobacteria > JAHCLG01 > JAHCLG01 > CAYGUK01. The sequence continues at coordinate 20,137 of CAYGUK010000018.1, read as the reverse complement.
AAAATAGATTATAAAAAACTTAAATTACAGGTATTGAAATGATCACCTCCTCTGATATTTTTATTAAACGATTGTGGGCTTATTTGCAGCAACGTTTTCCCCTGTTAGGCCATGGTTTATTAATTATTAGTTATTATTCTTCTAATCAATTTTTAGCACAAGTATTACATAATCCAGGGCAAGTACATTATTCCAGCCGTTCTATTATAGGCGCGCTCATTTTATTTTGTGTTTTTTTTCATTTGCGTGTATTTGATGAGCATAAAGATTATGTCGAAGATTGCCAACATTATCCTGATAGAATTTTGCAGCGAGGTATTATTACCTTAACCGATTTAAAAATATTAGGCGGTATTGCACTCCTTATCGAATTCGCTTTTAGTTTATATTTAGGCATGGCTTCATTTATTGCCTGGTTGGTTGTTTTATTTTTTTCAGTATTAATGTTAAAAGAATTATTTATCGCGAAATGGTTAAAAAAACATTTTTTACTTTATGCCACTTCACATATGATTATCATGCCATTAATGTCAGTCATGGTATTTTCATTCACCACGTTGTTATATCCTTGGCAAGCGCCCTACTTATTTATTATCTATGCCTTTGTTGGTTTTTTTGTGGGTTTTAATTGGGAAGTTTCACGTAAAATTCGCGCACCCGAACAAGAAATTGACGGCGTCGATTCTTATACTAAAATATTTGGCACTTTTGGTGCGGCAAATATGGTATTAATTTTAAGAGTCATTGATACATCATTGGTTGCATTGGTTGGCTATCAGCTCCAATTAGCTTGGTGGTTTTATGGGTTATTGCTTGCTTTATTTTGTGTTTGTTTAACGGGATTTTTTCAATATCGTTTTCATACCAATGCCAATACCGCAAAACGTATGGAAACCTATGCAGGTATTTATATGATAGCATTTGATATTATTTTAGCGATAACAATTAGTGTTCATTATGGAATTCGGTTATGACAGATGTGATTATTAATGCCAATCATGCAGAGCGATTTAATATCCAATTAGTCGGTGGCAAAGCTTATAATTTAGCGCATTTACAACTTGCAGGTTGTAAAGTACCTTTATGGTTTACACTCAATGCAAAAATATTTGCTGAGTTAATGGCAACAACGCTACCTAAAACAATTCAACCTAACCAAGGTGAAGCAATCCAACAATCTATTTTAAACTTTACATTTCCTGAATCTATTCAACAACAAATTACCCAGGCAATTAACAAGATTAAAACTGAAAATGAGTATGTGGCTGTCCGATCTTCGGCAATTGATGAAGATAATGCAGCCTGTTCATTCGCAGGATTACATGATAGTTTTTTATTTATGCAAAAACATGACGATATTATTGTTGCCATCAAAAAAGTATGGGCGTCACTTTTTAATGCTCGCGCTTTAAGTTATCGCCAACAAAATAATATTTCACTTGATAACATCACGATAGCGGTGGTGATTCAAAAAATGATCATGCCGAAAACAAGCGGTGTTATTTTTAGTGTGAATCCCGCTAACTTAAATGTAAACGAAGTGTTTATTAGTGCTTTATATGGCGCCGGTGAAGGCTTAGTGAGTCAAGGTTTAGATGCCGATAATTTTATTATTAATAAAAACACGTTTACTATCGAACCGACGATTGCCCATAAAGTAAAACAATTTATATTGGATCGTCAAAAATCTTTTGGCTTAATTGATGAACAGGTGCAAGAAGAACTACAAACTAAGCCTTGTCTTCAAGATGATTTAATTATTAAACTGACTCAATTCACAAAAGAAATTGAATGCTATTACCGTATGCCACAAGATATTGAATTTGCTATTGATGAAGATAATAACATTTATTTTTTGCAAGCAAGACCCATTACCACGATTGAGGAATTAGGCCCTGCTGCCGGTCATTATTTATTGTGGGATAATTCTAATATTATCGAAAGTTATTCTGGTGTGACAACGCCAATGACATTTAGTTTTATTAAACATGCCTATCACATTGTGTATTTATGTTTTTCTGAAGTCATGGGCATTCATTCTAAAGTGATCAAACAAAATCAAGCAACCTTTGCAAACATGTTGGGTTTAATCCGAGGACGCGTTTATTACAATATTAATAATTGGTATAAATTAGTTAAGCTTTTCCCTGGGTTTCAATTTAATAAAGGTTTTATGGAATCGATGATGGGTGTAAAAGAGTCTGCTGTCATCGATGACTCAGCAGAAAAAGTCAGTGTCATGCGACGCTATTTTATTGAAGCACCTAAACTCATTAAACTCCTTAGTAAAACACTTTTTAATTTTATTTTTTTAAAACGAAAAGCGAATAAATTTAATCAAAATTTTAATCATTATTATGACATTTGGTCAAACATGGACTTTCACCAACAATCACCACATGAATTAATGTTAGTTTATCAACAGATGGAAACGCATTTATTGTGGCAATGGAAGGCCCCGATTATTAATGACTTTTTTGTAATGATTTTTTATGGTGTATTAAAAAAATTATGTCACAAGTGGTGTCAAGATGACAACGCGTCATTGCAAAACGATTTATTAAGTGGTGAAGGTGATATTGAAAGTACCCTGCCCGCAAAAATGCTCATCACTTTAGCGAATGACGCGAACCTTAACCCCACTTTAAAAAGTATTATTTTAAATAAACCATTAGAACAAGTCTTGCCGACTATTTTAGATAATGAACAATTTGAATCATTTAATACTCAATTTAAACGTTATCTACATTTATATGGGTTTAGATGTGTTGATGAATTAAAACTGGAATCATCAACACTTCGCGATAAACCACAATTTATAATACAAATGATAAAAAATTATTTAAATACGGATAATCCCAGTTTGCTTGATTTATCTGCAATTACAAAACGAGAAAAACTAATTCGAAATAACGCGGAGAAAAAAGCGTTTGAGGCCATTAATAAACTTAAATTTAAACGTTGCAAAAACTTTATCTTTACTCGAGTAGTCCAAGCCGCCCGATTTGGGGTTAAAAATCGTGAAAACATGCGCTTTGCTCGCACTAAGATATATGGTCTTCTTCGTGAATTGTTACGCGCGATTGGTGATGACTTTGCTGTAAAAAATATTATTTCTAAACGTGATGATATTTTTTATTTAAGTATTGATGAAGTTTGGGATTTTATAAAAGGCACCGCTATTACGCTAGAGTTAAAGCCCTTGATTGCTCTTCGTCGTCAAGAATTTGCAACTTATCTTGACGATCAAACACCGCCTAATGATCGCTTTGCAACTTATGGTTTAGTTTATTATAAAAATTTATTTAAAACACAAACCAAAATCGTAAAACATGAGGATGGATTATTATATGGTATTCCCTGTTGTCCCGGCAAAATAACGGGCAAAATTAAAATTATCCGCTCACCTGTTGAAGATGCTGAACTCAATGGTGAAATCCTCGTCGCGGAACGCACTGATCCGGGTTGGGTGCCACTTTATCCTGCTATTTCAGGATTATTGATTGAACGTGGTAGTATTTTATCACATTCTGCAATTGTTGCGCGTGAAATGGGTATTCCTACTATTGTGGGCATTACCGATTTAATTAAACAATTACGAGATGGCCAAACCGTTACTTTAGATGGTGCGGCAGGCACAGTTGAAATTAATGAGTAAATGTTAACAGGACTTACGCAAAACGAAGATTTTGTTCGTGGTCGAGGCATAATCTGCAGTGAAAAGCGCAGTGTACGATTGGTACATGAGCATTTGAACGAAGATTATAACGAAGACCACGGACAAAAGCTGAAGTTTTGCGTAAGTCCTGTGTTAAATAGTAAATTCAACTACACTCATGGTTTCTAAGTCATGTTTTTTATTGCTAGTAATTTCTAACGGTGTGTTAAATAACGGCGCATCATAAACTAGCGTATGAAATTCACCATTCTCACCACATATATCCATTTTTAAATCTGTAAGTGTATTAAATATTTTATCCGAATAATCTTGGCCTAATATTGCTTTGCCGTTTGTTAAAATTGCTGAAATTTTTGCTTTGATCGGATAGTTTACTATTCGATTTGCAATTGTGTGTCGTGATTCGCCCCAAAGCGGTAACAATGCTTTAAGCCCTGCTTGATGACAAATTTTTTCTTCAAATTCATAATGCGCTTTGATATCGATATCGCCAAATATACAATATTGACTGTCAGTTTCTAATGCTAGATGCGTTAATGCTGAGATTATTGTTTTTTCGTAATTTTCCCAAGATGTAGCATAACAATAAAGTGGTAGATCCATTGCGTTTGCTTGTTGCTGTAATATTTTTTTACTCACGCCATTCGATCGAGAATAATTATTTGATTCATCCATCATCGTAACTAATGCACTAATTTTATATCCTGCAAAATGCGCAAGGTGTAGTGCTAAACAACTGTCTTTGCCGCCACTCCACGAGATAAGTGCATTTTTGTTTTTGATCATAAATGACGAGATGCCCCATACCAACCATCATCGCTTAAATTCTTAACTCTAGTGCCCACTAGAAAAAGTAAATCTTTGTGAACCATCTACAACTATGTGCTCGGGAGTAATCGATAAACTTTGAGTTATACGGCTCTCTAAGGAACTCGCCGCCATGAAAACAACACTATAAAATCTTGATACAGCATCAAAACTGGTTGGGGTATACTGCATTTGTGATCTTGATTGGGCTATACCCAAGTTGGTTACAGTTGTCACTGCCGCGCTACTATTAGCACCCATTAACATACCATTTACATAGAATTCCTCAGATGACGACGTCATTTTACTCTCAACAAAAGAACCATTGGTATTGTCATAATGAAAATGACCTTCTTTTTCAGTCAATCTCATCATCAATTGAATAGGTAATTCCGCACCTATCTGTAATTGAAATGAGTAAGAAGAAGTGACGGTACGACAAGAAGAACTTGACTGCTGTGCAAACATTTATTTTCTCCAGATTTCTAATTATTATTAAATGTATTAAGATGCGAATTAAACCATATAACATTGTGTTATTTCAACCAAGTCAATAAATGAAAAAAATATATAGGTATTTTTCTATTAGTTTATCCCATTTATATTTTAATCACTCAAATTGTTGCAACTCAAAACAATAACGCCGCCAGGATGTTTGGCACAATAATCCATTGTAATATCATGAGAAATATCGCACCGACAGCCGTGATCACCCACTCAGAAGGTAACCAAACATATTGGCCAAATATCTCAAGATTTTTTTGTTTCCAGTAAAAATTAGCAGTACTTGCCATAAATAAAATAACTAAAGGAATAAACACATTGATAAAATTAATTTGATAAAATAACACACCCGGGATCAATATAATGATTACCCAGGGGATAAAAGCCATTAAATTCGCCATCAATAAATTATCTTGCGTTGACTGATAGTGTAAATGAAGATGACTCCAAAGGGGAAACAACAAAACGATTGCACACGATAATAAAAATGGTGCAAAGAAAAAGTCATAATGATTGGTAAAATTTGCCAATAATAAAATAATAAAGGGAATAACCACCGCGCGATAAATTATTCTAACACGATTTTGTTTAATATTTTCTTCAGGTAAAGGTAGCACTTGCCAAATAATCACATATAAAAAATACCCAAATAAAACGGGGATTGCCCAAGTTACCGCACCTAATGACCAGGCGGCAAAACAAAATAGAATGACCGTTAATGCGCCACCCACATTAAACGCTTTTGAACGTAATGATACAATCGCAATTAAAACACACATTAGAATAAAGCTAATATTTTGAAAAATAATTTCACTCACCGGTTTTGTAGTAATTTTACCTAGGATAATCGCTACGGCTAATGGAATCACTAAATTATCTAACCCTTCTAATGAAATCGCTTCAAGTAAAGTCACGATCATCGCAACCAACATCGCTGATAAAACGATAACACTATTGGGTAATTGCGTTAATAATAATAAAGGTGTTTCAATGGTGATAAAGGCAATGATTAAAAATATAAGTGACCCTTCTAAACTTTTGGTTTCATTTTCCACGACAAAACGATATTTCCCATATTGACTACCAACCAATGCCGCTGCTGCATCGGCCATAGCTAACACTAATACCGCGCACACATAAAGCCAAGGTTTATCGTAAGCAAGCAAGTAAACGATAAAAATAGCAATGGGATAATATTCACTACCGCGAGTTCGTCGCTCAACACTATTTAGCGATTTTAAAAAGGAGGCTTTTCGACCAAAATAAAATAAACTCGATAACAAAAACGCTAATATAAAAACAGTTATTGCGGAGTGAAGATAATAAGGAATAAAAATACAAACAATACCACCGCCAAGATGAACTAATTTTCTCGGCCATTCTGGCCGTGGATTAAAAAGTCGTGACCAACATTCCGCAATTAATAAAATACCCACAAACACACCAGCTAAGACGATGGCATGATGAAATTCTTGGCTGATACTCATACTCTTTTCTCTTCTATAATTAATCGGCTATAAAAAAAGGCTTTATCTTGAAAAAATAAATCCTCGGCTTCTGTTGCCAAAAATCGAACTTTATCTTGATATTTTTCCGGACAAGATCTTGGCACTAACATATTCCAATACACTAATCTGGCACCAGGATTGGCATTTTTTAAAATATTTTCATAAATCGTTGTGCAAATATCTGGATTTAAATATTCAAAGATATCGGATAAATTAAATCCATCAAAATGATCTTCTTTTAGTAAAACTTCGCCAATACTACCATGATATAAATGCAGTTTAGATAGGTTTTTTTTGATGGTTTGATAATTTTTTTCATGTAAGTAATAAGGTAAAGTTTGACTGTAGTTCCCAGTTAAGATGTAGTCGAGATAGGGATTATTGTGTGTTTTTAATTGCGTTAACGCATGTTTGGTTCGTGCTAAAATATTACTCGCAACATTGCCTTCGACATAACGAAAGAATTCTGGATCGCGCCCCAAACGCCCCATCATGAATCGACTAAAGAAAATTTTAAACAATAAACGCCAACGCCAGTTATTCCAAATTTTATTATAAAAATCGACTCGTTCTTCAAGCGATTTTTTTTGTAATAATAATAAAACAATTTGACGGCGATGTATTAACGGCAAAATATGTTGGCGAAATGTTTTAAAATAATGCTCAAACTTTCCTTCGTGAATAAAACCTTGTTGTATAGCTTTTTGATTTGCATCCCAATATTGCCGCGTTTTCACTGATAAATAGGGTATTAAACGTTGATAATATTTCTCTCTATCTGTTGAGGGTTTAATACCAAAAAATTTAAGGAGTGATTGATACTCTAAATATTGAATAGATTTTGCTTTTAATTCCGTACACGCTAATTGCGGATAAGATAAATCTACCGCAACGACTTCAGCACCATGCGCGATTAACGCCAACGCATTATCACCACCTGAGGCAATTGATAATATTTTTTTTTGTGCGGTAGGTTGTATAGCTTTGCATAAAACTTCAGCGTCTTCCCAAACATTGGCATAACGAATAAAATCAAATTGTGCGCGTTGTTCGATAGCTTGTTTCACGTTTTATAATTCCTGACGACCATATTGTTGATGAGCTGTTGCAAAATCGCCTGCCGACATCGAACCAATAATGGAAATTTCACCGGCTAATGCAGTGACAGCACAAATTTCTGCAAATTTTCGCGCGTTGCCGTTGCCGACACAATCTAACATGCTTAAACATTCATGCGCTGTGGGTAAGCTTGTGCCGCCGCCCACCGTGCCCACAATTAAATTTGGCATGCTCACCGAAACATATAAATCATTATTGATTAAATCCATGCGCGTTATTCCCACCGACGCTTCAGACACGCACGCACAATCTTGACCGCAAGCAATAAATAAAGCGGCTAAGGCATTGGCATAATGACCCTGCGTGCCAATCGAACCCGATTGCACACCACCTAACGACGATAAATTCCAATAACGCAACATCGCTTGTGGTGAAGTGTGAAGATAACGTTGAATTAATTTTTCAGGGATGGTGACTTCTGCTACCACTTTTTTTCCACGCACAGAATTAAATGCGGCCATTGTTGCTTTTTTATCACCCGATAAATTTGCTTCTAAAAACCAGTTTAATGGTGCGACTGGCGTTTGTTGTAAAATTGCTTGGCATAATGCTTTTGTGGCAAGTGTTACCATGTTTTGGCCTGCAGCATCACCTGTTGTAAATTCAAAAATTAAATACACTTCTTTACCAATAATACTCGTTTTTAAATCGAGAAATTGACAATGGTTTGATGTCTTTGCCACTATCGCTTGAAATTGTTCACTTATACTTATAACAAAAGATAAAAACCAACCCGCATCGCGCATATTTTCAAAAACAAAACAAGGTGCGCGTGACACAGCTTCATTTAACAAAATAGCACTGGCACCACCGGCTTGTGACACGATAGTCGCACCACGATGATAAGATGGAACTAATGCACCTTCGCAGGTTGCAAGTGGCACATAAAAATCACCACAAGCATAAGTGCCATTTATGCGTAATGGTCCAATCACGCCAACCGGGATAGCAGAAAAACCAATTAAGTTTTCAATGTTATTGCTAAATTTTTCGGGTTGTTTTAAATATTTATTTGCCGATAATTCTTCCACTGAAATGCCACTCGCATTTAATAATTGATGACGTTTAATGACACCTTCATAAGAATGATCTGTTGTACTCGTAATCCTTGGGGGTAATGGTTTTTCATTGGGGAAATGTGGGCGAAGTTTATCTGCAAGCGAGTCTAAATTTTCATGGCTGAATAATTCGTTGATGATTTTTTTGCTACGACTTTGCGATTCTGTCATACATTTTTCCCCTATTACAATAAGTCTAATGAGTATACCTTAAAATAGGGAATGATTAATTAATTATTTAGAACAAGTCATCGCTTTAGTTTTTTATGGGTTTTTGCCTAAGATTACCGTAAATTGTTGGGTGATCATGTTAATATATTCACGTTCAAAATCATTATCTTTAAATAAACCCGCATCATCAAATATTACCGCATTGATACTTGCAGCTAACCACAGCATTATCATTTTGACATTATATTGTTTATTAATTAACTTTTTTTCTTGTAAATAAGTTAAACCCGGTAACCATTGAATCGGTGCCAGTTGATTTGCGGCAATTAATTTTGATTTTTTATCCTCTAAACTTTGCCAACGCATTAAGCGAATTAATAATGGATTTTGACGATAAGCTGATATACGTTGTTGAATAATGTCCGTGATAAATTCATTTAACGATGAGGGTGTTGTTGTTAATGGTGTGATGGTTGTTTGCATGACGGCAAATCTTTTGACTTCTTGCCACAGCGATGATTTATTATTGAAATGATGGAAAATTAAATTTTCGTTTATTTTTGCGGTCTTTGCAATTGCGGCAGTGGTTGTTGCGCTATAACCACTTTTGGCAAATAATTTTGCTGCGAATCGAATAATTTTTTGTCGTGTCGCATCGGCACTCGGACGCGTTATTTTATTTACCATATTTTTCCCATAATTTTAGTAATTCATTTTTATCATTTCCACACCACATAATATGCCAATCCGGCCTTAAAAGATAATATTGGCAATCATAAATCTGCTTGCCATTCAACTTAATCGCAGGCAATGAAAACGAATTGTCATGGGTTAAGATACAATAATCTCTCGGTAATTTATCATATAAACAATTATTTTTATCCAACATAATATGCGGCGCAAAAAATCCAGGTTTTGCGATTAAATTATAATGAATAGGATCATCATTATATTTAAAATTAGGTTCTGTGATAATTTCATCGCTTGTTAAATAAGCATACCCCATCGCCACCCCAAGACTTGAACCATGTTGCTTGGCGATGCGCGCATTTTCTTGTGCAAATTCTTTCGGTTGTAATTGGGGGGAATATTTCTGTTTTATTGCCAAGGCATCTTCGGCATTTTTTTTGGAGAAAGTTAAATTTCTTAATGCAATTTGTTTTCGTTCTTGCTCATAGCTTAATAACAGATTTTTTGATGCGTTATATTTTATGACATGCGCTAATTTCCAGGCTAAATTTAACGCATCCCCCAAACCGGTATTTAATCCATGACCACCTGTTGGGGGAAAAACGTGAGCAGCATCTCCTACTAAAAATACATTTTCTTTTTGATAATAATCCGCAAGTAACGATTGCATGTGCCAAAAACTGGCATGTAAAATTGTAAAATCAAATTGAAACCCGGCAATTTCATAAAACATCAAATCTAAATTGAGATCGTTAACATTATCTTTGTCACTATCATACATGATTTGCGAATACCACAACCCTTCATCAGGATTAATAACACCAAAGCCTGCTGGTTTTTCTAAAGTGAGATTAAAATAAAGCAAGGCTTTTTCAAGGGTGATTTTAGTCATTAAATCTTCGGATTTAAACACAACGTTAATTGTTTTTTGTGGCTTTGAAAAAGTTTGCATTGAAATGTCTAAACACTTTCGAGTTTGACTATTTGCGCCATCGGCACCACATAAAAATTGGCCAGAAATATGTTCGACACATTGATTTTCTTTATTCAAATACGTAACGATAACTTGATTATCATGTTGTTTTAACTCAGTTAACATAGCGTTTTTAATAAAGGTGACACAAGGATAACTGGTTATTTTTTCACGTAATACTTTTTCAGTTAGCCATAGGGGGATTCGTAAATAATTTTCAGGCGACGCTATTGATGTAATATTTTCATTTATCACGACTTTACCGTATTCTTCGCCACAAAGATTTTGGCACCAAATACTTTGTAACGGAAAATCATCCGGTAATAATTTGGCTTGTTTAAGTTTGTCACTTAGTCCCATGCGCCGCAAAAATTCCATACTCCGAGGATTAAGCATTTGCGCTTTAGGTAAAAACTGTGGCTCGTTATGTTTCTCTATAATAAGTGTTTTTATACCTAAATAACCAAGTTCTAGGGCGAGTGCAATACCAACTGGACCACCACCAGAAATAATCACTTCGTAATGCTTCATTTGCTTATCTTCTTAATTTGAGTATTTACTCTATTATATATTTATTTGAGTCAATACTCAATTATAATTTACTTTGATTTGCGCTAAATAGTAAGGGGGTAGAACGTACGAATTTTGAGGGGAATATAATGTTGTTATTATATTGTATAAATATTAGAAAAGAGATATTCAACATGTATACGAAAATTGAAAAACCCATCAAACCTAATGAAGCGATTGATATAACTCGTGGTCATCTCAGACAGGCTAGCTTGAAACGTGGTACGGTTCGTTTTTTAAACGTTTTATGTTTTATTCCAACGTTAGGAGGATCAACATGGTGTCCAGATAGAATTGTTGAATCAGGTGAAAAAATAGATCCTGAGAAAAATGAATTTGGTTGCTGCTGTCCTCAAGTCAGACCATTAACTTATCTAGAAAGTAGAGCCCTTGATTCATTAAACAGAGAATTAGACAGTTTTGAATTTAAAAGCAAATCATGTTGTGATTCTTTCGATGAAGCTGACAATAAATTAATTGACGAACAGGTTGATAAAGTTTTAGAGGCATTAAAAAGATATTACAAATCTTTTAAAAAAGACTCTACACATGCTAAAGCTATTACACGTGCGTTTAATGAGATTACACAAATGAAAAACTTAAATAATGGTTTTAAACCCAATTATGAAAGTCTACAAGCACAAGATTATAATGCTTCAGCACCTCCACAGTATCAAGACATGAGAATTAAAAAATGAAGCTCAAGAGCAAGACAATAAATCTCAATACAATAAAATGACAAATCATTAAAAAAATCATATCATTATTTAGTTTTGATTTAATAATACATCTTAAATTAGTCTAATCGACGCTACAAAATTCGAATAACCACTTTTTTCGTATAAAATATTTAATATTCTATTTTACATGAATGAAGTGGTTTTATATAAATTAAATGTAACTATTCAGCATTAATGCTGAATAGTTACCCTGATAATACTGCCTAAACTGGCAAAGCCAGGCTAACGGCACTTAAGGGTAGAATCGCGATTCTCCCCTTAAGAATCCCCATCGCGTAAGGAAAGTCTATTCTTTTCAGAGTTTATATGTTTTAGCTTAAATTTGGTGAATAGTTACAATTAAATTTATATAATAAGTGAATTAAAAACGATTAGACTGAAAACGATGATTGACTCACTGACTATAAATAATATTGTTGATACTTACGCTAACTCCCCCTACTGGGAAAATCTTCTAAAGAGTGAAGACCCAATCGATGACTTTTTATATATATTTAGTCCTATCTTAAACTATATACATGAAACCCTAAGTTCCAATCTTGAATCAAGGCAGTTATCCCCAATAATGACGCATGAAACTATCAATCAATGGATAAAAAGTTCTGCTGGTGAAAAAATAAAGTTTCTATCTCAAAATATATTAGTCATTGAACTTCACGAATATTGCAAAACACGTCAATCAGAACAGCTTGATGAAAAATCACTCTACCAATCATTTATACAGCTTTTTAAAAAAACTGATAACTTACTCACATTATTTAAGAAATACCCTGAATTAGAACGACGTGTCATTCTCACAATAAATCAATCTATCGATTTTTTTAATGAATTCATCGAACAATTTAAATCAGATCTCAAAGAAATCGAGTCGACAATTGTTACTCATAAAATTATTAATATTACATCATTAAAATTAACAGGCGATCAGCATCATAATGGTAAGTGCGTCATCATGTTACAAGTCCAAACTGATGTTAGATTACAAGATTTGATTTATAAACCTGCTTGCTTGTCGATTGATATTGCTTTTAATAATCTTCTTGCTTTTTTTAATACTGAATTTTTAACTCATTTTAAATTATTAAAGATCATTGATAAGCAACAATATGGTTGGCGAGAATTTATTTCTCACCAAAGCGCTGACACTTCTGCTGATGTCCACTCCTTTTATCGTGAGTTAGGAGAATTGCTCGCAATTTTAACTTTTATAAATGGTTATGACTTTCACCGTGAAAATATTATAGCTCATGGACATCATCCTGTGTTATTGGATCTCGAATGTTTGATGATGCCCTATATAAAAGAACTTGAGCTCGAAGAATTTAACCTCACACCACTTGTTTTACGCACTATGCTTTTACCAGGTAAGATTGTCTTAAAAAATAACGCGAGACTTGTCGATTTAAGTGGTTTGAGTAACGATCAAAATGCAATGTCATTATCAACAAAAATAACATGGAAAAATCCAAGAACAGCAAAAATGATGCCTGAAAAAACACATTTCCCAATTCCTCATAAAGAGCATATGCCATTTATTAACGAGAAAATTTACGATTATACTAATTATGAAGCTGATATTATCACAGGATTTGATTCTCTCTATAATAAAATTGAGATAAAAAAAGAATTACTTGGTCAACAGATTAAACACCTATTTCAAAACACTTCATCGCGAGTCATATTTCGAAATACATTTTTTTACCATCGACTTTTAACACAGTCAAATCATCCTAAATTGCTATTATCAAAAAAAGCATTAATTAATTATTTTCAAGACTCGCTTAGTAAAAATAATACAGAATTGCAATCACTCATTCCATTTGAAATCCAATCTTTATTAATCGAGGATATCCCTTATTTTAAAACATCTTCAAACACATTAGAACTTCATGATACGAATAATCAACAAATCCCTTTTAAAAGTCACTACTCAGGCGTAGAACGAATTGCAAAACAAACAAGTGCATTACCGCATCATCAATATCAAGTGCCACTCATTATTAACGCTTTTGTCGCAGCCAGTGTGAATGATAAACAAAAGCGCAACCATTTTTCTCGAATCGAACTCACTCAAAATATTCCAAATACTGCTACAGTTGATGCGCTTATAAACAAGATTTGTCAACATTTAATTTCTTCTGTCGTGATAACGGCACAATCTTGTCGTTGGCCGACGATTGCAAGAAGCACACACGTTTGGCATGCGAGCTTGTGTGATTTTGATTTATATGGTGGCGCATTTGGAACAATTTTAGCGTTACATTTCGCTCATCAATTTTTTAATCATCAACAATCAGGCGACATTGTTAAGCGATTTGTAGAGCAGATTCAAGTGAATGACAACAATACCATCGTCAATAGTTTAATTGACATTAACTCTATTGGTTTTCATTCTGGCTATGCAGGTGTTTTATATGCGCTTCTACTTTTAATACAAAACGGGTATCCCAATTTACAACCAGTATTGAATAAATTATTTGATGTTTTTGAAATGAAAATTTTATCTTCAACTAAATTAGAATTAAGCATTCTAAATGGTTGTGCTGGTGCCCTGCTTGTTTTAAATCATTTAACACCTTATATTGAGAAACAACGTATACAAAATCTACAAACTCATCTGATTGAACAGGTTTTTAATTCGCTACCTCATAAAATTTTAGCCCAAAAATATTCAGTAAACTCGGCACCTTTTACCCTAGGATTTGCGCATGGTATTTCGGGTATTATTTACGCCTTATCTCGAACTTATATTAAAGGCAACGAAAATCAAAAAATTAAATCATGGTTAAGTGATGCCGCCAATTATCTAAATCAATTTTTTGATTCTGAAAAAGGGCAATGGCCAAAAATTTTTGAAAATCAAGTGTCCTATGAATTGGGTTGGTGCCATGGTTCTTCTGGTTTTATTCTCGCCCTTATTGAATTAAATACGATTTTTAATCGAGATGACTATATCGCTCAAATTCAATTCGCAGAAAAAAATCTGCAAGATAGTTTCCCGGAAAAAAATGATTGTTTGTGCCATGGTAATATTGGCACTATCGATACTGCTTTAATTTTACAGCAAAATAATCTTATTAGTGATAAACAAAATTTACATTACATTTCTAAATTTACTCAGCATATTCAAACAACTTCACTTAGCACAAATCAAGAAATGCCTATTGCTTGTATAAATGGACTCTTAATGGGAAGTAGTGGACTACTATATCAACTTTTAAGAATAAGACATTTAAATCAAATTCCAAGTGTATTAGCGATTTAGTAAATTATAATATAGTGCATTTTATTATTAATATTGTGAATGAAGATGTATTGCGAAAAATCATCATCTCGTATAAAATGTTCATTCTTTAAGAATATATAATAACCCCTTGGAGATTACTCATGATCACTGAAAACATCAACGAACAATTATGTGAAGAATTATTTGGCGAAATCGAACTTGTTGAAGATACCCAAAATGATGATTTAAGCTTACGTTATTCTTGCTCGCCAACTTGTTAATAATTAATTTTATTTTTAGCAAATTACGTATCTAGTTTGACAAAAATTTTCTGGCTAATCATTAATTTAATTATTTGATTAGCCAGACTCGAAAATATTTTATTATTTTTATTTTCTAATACTTAAAATTTATCGGTCAAACTTTATTAGCAATAATAGTCCCATTAAACAGACAGCGATGGACCTCTTGCATGCTGCTGCGCTTCCGCTCTCAAATCCTCTTCGCTGCAACAACATGCTTTGAAACAACATAAAAACCCAATTCCACTGCAGACACCTAAAACTAAAAGTATGGGGACAATAGAAGCAAGTTTAGAATCACAGTCAGAGACACCATCAATTTCGCTAAGAACTGCAGCAACATCTTCGAGAGTATTATTTTGAACAATCGCCTTGGCTAATTCTGTATAATTCATTGTTTGACCAATAAAAAAGTTAACCCAATCTTTGCACGATTTTTGAAATAGGTATAACGTGGCACTTGCTAATAATTGATTCGTTTCTGCTTCGCTTAATTGAATGTAATCTAACTTTCTTAAAATTTTGATTGCTTTGTCAAACATCTTACGTGTTATTGCTTCGATACCACTGTTAATGTTCGTAAATTTAGATCTATCCGCGCATACTTCTTGGTAAACCCGTTACAGGTTGTTTTCTTGATTTTTTTCGAGTCGTAGGCTTTGTAAGTTCTTTAGGATGCGTGAAGAGTTCCATAATATCAGTCATATTAAACATGTTATTCCTCTTTGTTGTTATTGTTATTTCTATCGAATACATTTCAAAAGTTGATATGATATAAAATATTATTATTTACGTGTATCCCTATAATTAGGATTCAACATTTAAAATTCAGATTATTTTATTAATTTAAACCCATAAAAGTGACTATTATTTGCATACCGTTTTTTAGGATGGTTCGGTATCTATTCAATTTAGCAATATATATTAGTATAAAAACCAACTATTTTAATAAAGTGCTAAAGAAATTCAACGGCTACAAGATAGAGAAAAACAAACAATGACAAAAATTTTTAAGACTCATGAATCTCATATTCGATTATTAAGAAACCATGAAACAATCATATTTTCGAATTTAAGAAAAATTAAAATGATGAAATGTTTTAAGGAGCAAGACCTATAGCGAGAAGACTAGAAACGTTGAAAATATATCTTTACTCATGATTAGTTCACTGGCGTTAGATACCACGCCAGCATAGTCTCGTTTCCATACAGTAACACATCATAAGAAATTAACATTTACAACAAAATTAAAGGCGCGCTGAGATGAGTTACCGATCCAGATACGCGTAAAAACGAGTACCGACTCTCTTAAGTTTAATTTCTTAAATTTTTATCTATTATTAAAAAAAGTGCCGCATATGCTAAGTGATTTAAGTCATATTAAATAATTTCCACGCATACCGACAAAACTACCACACTTCTTGACCCGTGCCGGTATGCTTATGCTATGATAACGTCCATTTAAATAACGTTAGCTAGAAATTATAGGAATAAATTTTGTGGATATTATTAATACTATTGCAACCGAATTATCGATCCGTGAACAACAAGTAAAGTCGGTAATTGATCTTTTACAAGAAGGTGCAACTGTGCCTTTTATCGCACGTTATCGTAAGGAAGCAACCGGTGGTTTATCCGATACCGATTTAAGAAATTTGACGGAAAGATTGGATTATCTCACCGAATTAGAAGAAAGACGTACGGCGATATTAAAAAGTATTGAATCTCAAGAAAAACTCACGCCCGAATTAAAAAAAGTAATTCTGGCTGCCGATAATAAAACCACACTTGAAGATCTCTATTTACCCTATAAACCAAAACGCAGAACCAAAGCACAAATTGCAATCGAAGCAGGATTAGCACCACTTGCTGATATGTTGTTAAAAAATGAAAATGCGATTCCAGAAGATGTCGCTAAAGATTTTATCAATAGTGAGCACCAAATAAATTCGATTGAAGATGCCTTGGAAGGCGCGAAACATATTTTAATGGAATCGTTTTGTGAAAATGCTGAATTACTTGGACTATTACGAGATTTTCTCTTTAAAAAAGGGATACTCGAAAGTCGTGTAGCAAAAGATAAAGAAAAAGAAGGCATTAAATTTGCCGATTATTTTGAATTTGCTGAGCCCATTCATAAAATTCCTTCACATCGAGCACTCGCTTTATTTAGAGGCCGAAAAGAAAAAATATTACATTTATCTTTAACATTATCAGAAAATGATGAGCATTATTGCATTGATACTATCGCTTCAACTTTCAATGTAAAATCAAAACAAGCGTGGTTAATGCAAACCGTCGCTTCAAGTTGGAAAATTAAATTTCACACTAAACTTGAAGTTGAATTAATGATGCAATTGCGCGAAAAATCAGATCTCGAAGCAATTAAAGTATTTAAAGATAATTTACATCATTTATTAATGGCCGCACCTGCTGGCAATAAAACAGTCATTGGCTTAGATCCAGGATTACGCACCGGTGTTAAAGTGGTGGTAGTTGATGGCACAGGAAAATTATTAACCCATACCACAATTTATCCTCATGCGCCGAGAAACAATTGGGATGAATCTTTACACATTTTAACCGAACTCGCTAAACATTTTAAGACAGAGTTGGTGAGTATAGGTAATGGCACGGCTTCACGAGAAACCGATCGCTTAGTCGCCGAATTAATGAATAAACATCCTGAATTACATTTAACAAAAGTCGTGGTTTCAGAAGCGGGTGCTTCGGTTTATTCTGCTTCTGAATTTGCGGCGAAAGAGTTTCCGGATTTGGATGTTTCTTTTCGTGGCGCGGTGTCTATTGCTAGAAGGTTGCAAGATCCACTTGCTGAACTCGTTAAAATT
Source organism: uncultured Legionellales bacterium (assembly GCA_964352985.1). Classification (GTDB taxonomy): domain Bacteria; phylum Pseudomonadota; class Gammaproteobacteria; order JAHCLG01; family JAHCLG01; genus CAYGUK01. Next base: position 1,941 of record CAYGUK010000018.1, on the reverse strand, counting down.
GATCCCAAAGCTATCGGTGTTGGGCAATATCAACATGATGTGAATCAAACTAAATTAAGCCAAGGTTTATCTGATGTTTTAGAAGATTGTGTGAATGCTGTTGGTGCGGATGTTAATACGGCTTCGGTGCCACTTTTAAGTAGTATTGCCGGTTTAAATGAAACGACAGCAAAAAATATTGTGAATTATCGCGAACAAAATGGGCGTTTTAAAAACCGTGATGCGATTAAAGACGTGCCACGCCTAGGACCAAAAACATTTGAACAAGCTATCGGTTTTTTACGTATTATCGATGGTGATAATCCGCTTGATGCGTCTGCGGTTCATCCAGAATCTTATCCATTAGTGGATCAAATTCTCAAACAAACTAAAAACGATATTAAATCAATTATGGGTAATAATGATATTTTATCGCAAATTAAAGTTGAATCATTTGTCACGGAAAAATTTGGTTTACCGACAATTAAAGATATTGTTGAAGAACTAAAAAAACCTGGTAGAGATCCTCGTCCTGAATTTAAAATTGCAAAATTTAAAGATGGCATTGAAACAATGCAAGATTTAAAAGTGGGCATGAGTTTACAAGGTGTTATTACCAATGTCGCAAACTTTGGTGCGTTTGTTGATATCGGTGTTCATCAAGATGGTTTAGTTCATATTTCAGAAGTCAGTGATCAATTTGTCAAGGATATTCACACGATTGTAAAAGTCGGACAAATTGTTGATGTTAAAGTGTTAGAAGTTGATCTTGAACGAAAGCGTATACAATTAACGATGAAAAAAGAAACATCAGTAAACGCATCTCAGCCAAAAGAAAAGCGTCATACGCCTGAAAAGAATAATCATCAACAATCTCCAAAACCAAAAACGACTAAACCTCAGAATAATCCCTTTGCAGGTCTTGGTGATCAATTGTCTAATTTAACAAAAGATAAATAGTAACTTACTCACTAAATTTAAGCTAAAACGTGGAAATGCTGAAAAGAACAGCGTTTCCTTACTACGCGATGATCGAGTAGGAGGCGGCTCACGCCGCCGTCCTCTCACACCACCGTACGTGCGATTTCGCATACGGCGGTTTAAATTAAAGTATTACCTGTTTCATTTGTTGTTCAAGATTAATCAGTTTCATTTTATTAAACCACTCTATTGACATTGCTTGTTTCACGGGTCGTGTATTCGATAAACGCCAATGACCTTTGCCTGAACTCCCTATGTGTCGTGCATTATATTCACTGACGCCGAGACTCATTAAAAAGGTTGCAACAGAATAGCCACGTTTTCGCTGTTTCATTCGATAACAACGTAGTTTATGACGCTTCCATTTATCAAGCTCCTGAAATTTTGAAGGCGTTTCACACAACTTGAAATAGTTGATCCAACCGCGTAACTTCACGTTGAGTTCATCAATGATTCTCTCAAAGCTCACTCCACGATTACGTTTCGTGATTTTGCGAATGCTATCTTTTATTCGCTTTTCACTTCTCTTAGCAAGACCAATCTTTCCACCGTTTAGGAAACGAAAGCCTAGAAATTGTCTCTCCATGACTTTCGCCACTGCGCTTTTCTCTTCGTTAATTTTCAGGTGCAAACGTTTTAACAAAAATTGTTTCACCGTTTTCATCACGCGTCTTCCCGCTTCCCATGATTTTACATAAATATTACAATCATCGGCGTAGCGACAAAACTGATGACCTCGTCTCTCCAATTCCTGATCCAATTCATCCAACACGATGTTTGATAATAACGGTGATAAGTTTCCACCCTGCGGCGTGCCTTCTTCACGGTTAATACAAACACCTTGCCTCATTATTCCTGCTTGCAAAAACGCACGAATAATTTTTAGCAATCGTTTATCTGCAATGTACTTTGCCAGTTTGCTCATCAGTTTATCGTGATTAACACGATCAAAGAATTTCTCCAGATCAATATCAACAACGA
>CAYGUK010000017.1:0-48963 GCA_964352985.1 uncultured Legionellales bacterium | reverse complement strand
ATAAGCGGCTTCATTTTCTTTAACAGCAAATGAAAGGCCCACTAACTTTGCTTGCATATAATCAAGACTAGTTGTTTCAGTGTCAAAAGCAAATATCTCAGCGGCTTTTAATTTTTTTAACCATTGATCAAATGTTTTTTGATCAAAAATAGTGTCATATTTTTGTGTCGATGATTTCTCAGGTTTATCTTCTAACACTTCTGCTAACCAAGTTTTAAATTCTAATTGTTGATAAAGCGAAATTAATTTTGCATTGTCGGCTGCTTGTGGTTTGAGATCGGCAAGACTATAAGGTAAATCAATCTCGCAATTAATCGTGACTAATTGGCGAGAAAGTGGTAATTGGTCGAGACTGTTGCGTAAATTCTCTCCTATCTTACCTTTGAATTCATCGGCTTTGGCAATGATATTGTCAAATGAACCATACTCTTTTAACCATTTGACCGCCGTTTTAGGTCCCACCTTGGGGATCCCGGGAACATTATCAACGGTATCACCCATTAAAGCTAAATAATCAATAATTAATTTAGGCGGTAAACCAAATTTTTCTTCAACGCCTGCTTCATCTAAGACTTTGTTTGTCATGGTATTAATAAGTGTAATATGTTTATTAACAAGTTGCGCCATGTCTTTATCGCCAGTTGAAATCAACATAGCTTTTTTTTGTTTACTGGCAATTTTAGCAAAAGTGCCAATGACATCATCGGCTTCAACATGATCAACAATAATCAGAGGCAAACCCATAGCTTGAATCACTTCAAACAAGGGTTTGATTTGGCATTGTAATTCTTCAGGCATGCTGGGGCGGTTGGCTTTATATTCTTTATACATGTCATGGCGAAATGTTTTGCCTTTGGGATCAAAAATAACGGCCATGTGTTCAGGCTGATAATCAGCACGAAGTTTACGTAACATATTAATCACACCATAAATCGCCCCAGTGGGATCACCTTTGGAATTCGTCAACGGCGGCAATGCGTGATATGCGCGAAACAAATAGGATGATCCATCGACTAATATGATAGGTTTGTTGGCCATGCTTAAAATCTCATTAGAAAAATTGGCCCATTATCTCGGAATTACTCCTTGGTTACAAATACATATAATTAAATACTTCTGTCACCTTCTTTACGTGTTGATATGAATACCCCAAAGGAATTCAGGGTAGGCAGGATAAAAACAATTTTATAAGATTAGGAAAAAGGGTGAATATTATGGCTAGTACTACAAAAGCGCTTTTAAAGGGTTCACTAGGTCAAGGTTTGAGAGAAGAAGAAGAAGAAGAAAAAAAGAAAACAGATGCTGTTGCTGAATTGTCAAAAGAAGATGATACTGAAGAACCTTCACTTTCAAGCTGTCTTCAAAATGAGAATATTCCCGCTATATTAAATCTATTACAATCTGAGAATAAGTTAATTTGTCAATTTTATAATTTAGGATACTACAACGAGGATGTTGGTGAGGTTATTCTATTTAATGAAGATTTATTAAATGCGGCTATGAACTTGATAGATAGATTAGACACAGAAAGCCCAAATGAAAAACCTAACAAAAAAAGACTATGGTACGCTATTTTTGAAGGATTTATTGCGAGACAGAAATTCTTAAAGGCTTCAGATATTTATGATTCCACCGAAGTTACCCAATCATTTCTTGCCAAGAAAAACGAATTAACAGACTATCTAATTAAATTCTTATATGATCACCAACATAGTCAAAATGATATAGCTTTACTTTTTGATGCAATAACTTCGCACACTACAGAAGGACTACCTTGCACACCACTTGGAAAAGTATTATGGAAATCTAGAGGCGGAAAAGCTTGTTCACTAGATTCCGGTTGCTTAGGACGAATCAATGGAGCTTATCAACATATTACTGGGACTCCAATTTTAGATCATGAAAATACTTGTAGGTTGTTATAACGCTCGTCACTTATTTTTTAAAAGTAATGTGCTATCATATTAGAACTAAGATAACGTAAATATTTAAAATCAGATTGTTATCTGATTGAATAGAGAGTAGTTCTCTATTTGATACTTGATTTTTCACCCAAAAATATCCGTTAGTATTTTTTAAAAAACACTCGTATAATTAGCCAAGAATAAGCGTAGAAATTAAACATATTTTTACGCTATTATTCGTTCAATATGTGTAAAACATATCTTTTAGGATTTTTTTCAAGGTAGATTCTTTTTTTAAAACTAACGATTTTCTAACAATTACTTTTTCGGAGAAAACGAATGAAAAAATTCACACGGTGTTTAACTGTTGTTGCTTGTACTTTAATATCTGCTTCTGTTTTTGCTGTGGGCTCAAATGCAGTTAACTTAAGATTTACAAATGGCATGACTAAAACTTTTCCTACCAGCCAAATAAATTTTCAAGTTTACGATCTAAGTGGTGGCAACAAATCAGCTATCCTTGTTTGCTCACTTCCACCTTTTCAACCAAGTCATAAACTCACTTGCAACAAAACGTTTGACCCAGCTATTATTAAAGCGGGCGATACAATACAAGCAGTTGCAACTGTCGGTGAACCATTATCATTAGTAAATAATCAATATATTGCACCATCCACGATGACTGTTACTGCTGGTACAAATGACATCTTATTTTCTGGTTGGAATCCAACCCATTAATCTGATTTTTCATCCTACGCATCAATAGATGATGCGTAGGTTTCTTGCTTGAGTTTCCTACTATTTGGCGAGATACTTATCATTTTGTAACGAATGAAGAGTAGAAATGCTATTATATAAGCATTAAGTCATGACTATATTTACGCAATTAAGTGAATCACAACTTGAAATAATTGCTCGGCAATATGGCTTTACTGAAAATATTGCTGTGACCGTGTTAAAAGGCGGCACACAAAATAGTAATTATTTACTCACTCATCAAACTAAGCGTTATGTGTTATCGATTATTGAATATGGTGATGTGAGACAACTCAATGATACTGCAAATTATATTAATTTTTTAGCTGATAATGCAATTTTAGTTAATAACGTTATCACACCACCTTCTCAGCAAAAAATCATCCTCATTGATCAAAAACCGGCATTGTTAACAGAATTTATTGAAGGGCAACATATTTCCCAATTTGAAAAAACGCATTGCGAACAAGTTGCCACGCAATTAGCGAATATTCATCAGCTTCCCTATAAAATGATGCGCCCAAATAAAAGAGGCTGGCAGTGGATTTGTCACGAATCAAAACGCTTATTGCCATTACTATCCAAAGATGAAAAAAAATTATTAAGTGATGAGTTAACTATACAAGCAGGCCTTGATCTTCAGGCCTTGCCAAGCGGGATTATTCATAGTGATTTATTTAAAGATAATATTTTATTTTCCCAAGATAAATTAATGGGTTTTATCGATTTTTATGATATCTGTGAAGATTGGTATTTGTTAGATTTAGCAATTGCAGTTAATGATTGTTGCTTAAATAAAAATAATCAACTCGATCAATCTCTCGTGGCTAGCTTTCTCAGTAGCTATGATGATATTCGAACATTATCAACATTAGAAAGACAAATGTGGCATTATCTACAAAAACGAGCGGCATTAGTTTTTTGGCTGTTACGTTTATCAAAACACTATTTTCCATTAACAGGTGATAATGTCTTAGAAAAAGATCCTAAACAATATGAAACTTTATTACGTTCATTATGACTTCTGCGAATTTTACTTTAATTGCGCCAAATAAGTTTGACGTAATTCGTCATCAATAAAACTGGCGTTAAATGAATTAATACAAAGCTGATAAAGATCTTTTTCAGTTAAATTTAAAGCGCTAGCACTCGCTAGAAAATTATCATTAATGTAACCGCCAAAATAAGCCGGGTCATCAGAATTAACCGTGACGCACACACCTTTGTCTAATAATTGTTTAAGCGGATGCTGTGATAAATTATCATAAACACAAAGTTTAATATTTGAAAGAGGACACATCGTTAAGGGAATTTTATGCTGGATTAAATACTGAATTAATGTTTCATCTTCAGTCGCTCTAACGCCATGATCGATTCGTTTTACTTTTAATAAGTTTAAGGCTTGCCAAATATAATCAGCGGGACCTTCTTCGCCAGCATGGGCGACTGTGACTAAACCGTGTTCTCTCGCCTTGGCAAAAACAGCGACAAATTTTTCGGGGGGATGATCTTTTTCTGCAGAACATAAACCTAATCCTTTGATAATATCTTTATATTGTAATAATTGATCTAAGGTTTTATGCGCTGATTCTACACTTTGATCACGTAAAATACAGGGAATGATATGTGATGTAATATTCAATTGATTTTTTGCGTCAACACATGCGCGATGAATACCCTTAATCACATTTCCTAGTGGGACGCCGCGAGACGTGTGAGCTTGAGGGTCACAAAAAATTTCAGCATGTAAAATATGATTGTCTTTGGCTTTTTGCATATAGTCCCAGGTTAAATCATAAAAATCTTGCTCTTCATGAAGTACTTGCATGCATTGGTAATATAAATCTAAAAAAGATTGTAAATCATGAAAATGATAGGCTTTTTGTAATTCAGAAATCGAAGAAAAAGGTAATTTAATATGATTCCGTTTCGCTAAAGCAAATACTAAATTAGGCTCAAACGTGCCTTCAATATGTAAATGTAATTCTGCTTTAGGCAAGGTTTGAATTAAAGTTGTCATAGTTACCTCTATAGATTGATTTCACCTTGAAACACAGTGACTGCTGGACCTGACATCATAATATTATCGTGCCAAGCAATATTTAAATCACCCCCCAATAAATGAGTCGTTACGTTTTTATCGAGTAAATTTAATTTTATTCCTGCAACAACTGCTGCGCATGCGCCACTACCACACGCTTTTGTTTCACCTGCACCGCGTTCGAATACGCGTAATTTAATTTCTTGACGATTAAGAATTTGCATAAAGCCCACATTTACTTGTAAAGGAAATAATTCATGGGTTGAAATGATTTGACCTAATTCTTTTACTGGCGTAGTGGCTATGTCATTAACACAGATGACACAATGAGGATTACCAATACTCAAAATAACAGCATCGATGACTTGCTCATTAATAATAAATTGATAACTATTTTGTTGCTTATCAAAATTAACTGGAATTTTTTCAGGATCAAAAATGGGTTTACCCATATTAACACTGATTAAATCGTCATCTTTAACATTGATGACAAGTTTTCCTAAAAGGGTTTTTAACACAATTTCATTGTTAGAAATTAATTGGTGATCTTTGATATAACGACCAATACAACGCGCACCATTGCCACATTGAGCAACTTCACTGCCATCACTATTGAAAATGCGGTAAAAAAAATCGTGATCAGAAAGTTGCGGTGATTCAAGAATTAAGATTTGATCACAACCAATACCTAAATGCCTATCAGCAATAAATTGAATTTGCTGAGTTGAAAAAGAGAGTGGTGATGACAAATTGTTAATTACAACAAAGTCATTACCGAGACCATGCATTTTAGTAAATTGAATTTTCATCTTAGCGATTTTACACTAAATTAAGCGATACTCAACGTTAGGTAAAGCTATACACAATAGCAATATTGGTAGTAGTATCTGTGCGCTTGGTATAAAGACTGCCAGGCGGAATATAAGAGTCATGATCAATGGTGTAAGAAACTTGCATCCCTAAATTACCAATAATTTTAGTATGAACGGCACTGACTGATTCTAAATGAGTGTTAGGGTGCCCTGTTGTGACTGTTAAACTTTGTGTAAAGGTGGTGGCATCTGTTATTTTCCATTCGTAATCGAACGAACCATAAATGGTTTTTTCTATATTTTTTTCACCCGTATCACGTGCTCTGGCTTGACGTAAACCTGGACCAATCTTGCCATCTAAAGTCATTTTATGCCATTCAAAAACTCGACGACCATATCCAACTGACTCATTGACTTCATAAGTGAATGGACTAAATTTATCTTGGCGAGAAAAAATCGTGCCGTAAATAAAATTACGTTTACTTAAAAAATAATTGGTTTCACCATTAACCGTATATTTTTTTGCAGTTTGTTGGCCATCCGCAGAATTAATTTGTCCCTGCAGACTAAGTTTGTTAACCCAAGTATCATTCGGTTTGTATTTTAAGTTAAGTCCGGTACTAATGTTTTTGCTATCACTATTCCCTGAGTTGGCACTAAACGCGAGTGAAACATCTCCACTAAAACCTTTCGGATTATGTAATATAATGGCAAAACTAGATAAAGAAAAACACAGAAAAATACTAGCAATACAAAATCTACAACTATTCACAATTTCCCCCATGAGGTTTTTTATTTAACAATTTTTCCCCAACATAGAATTTTCTATGCAATGATGCAACGACAGATATTATACTCATGTTGTCTAGGGAGTGAATTATAATTGGAACTCACAGAAAATCCAGTCGAATCACGGTCTTTTGATTTATTGAAAAAAATCCCCAAGATTTGATTTGGGGATTTTTATTAAAATTTTGATAACGGTTTGATATATTACCTAAAAATCAGCCGGTTTGGTCAAGGTAATTTGAAATTAAATTTTCTTGGCAAAGTTAACTGATACAGGATATTTCCCATTGTTCATAGGTTTATCTGCTGCATAAGCATAAAGTTGTTGTTGTGCTAAATAAGCAACTAACGCAGTTGCTTTATCTTTTGTTTGCATTAGCGTGAATAGAATATTGCTATCTGCCTTGTGGACTCGCCATTGTTTAGCATCATTGGCACCTTTAGGCTGAGTCTTAAAAAATTCGGAAGTGAAGGATTGCAATTTTGATGTGCGTTGTTCAAATAACGCTTCTTTGCTAAGTTCTTTTTGACGTTTATTTTCAGCTTCTGCATCGGCTTCTTTTGCTAAATTATTTTCACTATTTTGTTCTGCCGAGTTATCATTAACATCATCATCTGCCTCAATTTCAGCTTCATCTTTTTCAACTTTTTCGTCAGCCTCGACAGATTTTTCCACTTTGACTTCGGCGCCAACAATTTCAGCCTCTGCGCCTTCTTCCTGACTTTCACGTATAATATTCACTGTTGTTAAAGTTGGTTTGTTATCGCCCGAAAGTTGAGTGAGATATTGTTGTCGAATACCTATAGCAATAAATGGTAGGAATTTAAATTGATCATCAGGTATTTTCTTAGTTTCTTTCCAGATATTATAGATACATGAAATAATGTCATTAGATATTTTACTATCGACATTTGACTCTCTAACATGATAAAGAGCTTCACAAATGGGAATTTCAAGATCGTCAATTTTGATTGGATGAGTTTTATCAAATGCTTTTTCTAAGTCAGCGTAAGTTTCAGCTTCGAGTTTTTCTGTGCTTTCTGCATCAGATTTTATCATCTCTAATAATTCATTAACTTTTTTTTCAAATATTTGTTCTAAACTATCTAACGAGGTACACTTAATATCCGGAGTGTCTTTTTTTAGTGCGAACATCTCTTGGCAAGCTTCATTTGTATTTTTAAATAAAGTGACAAATTTTTCATTGTTCATTAAAGCATCTGGGCATTTTAGTGAAGGGATTTCATCTTTGTTATCAGCGATAGATCTTTTTACTTCTTTTACATATCCTAGGCATTCATGTAACCCTGCGATCTGGTAACCCATCGCTTGGCCCTTTATAGCATAGTTTATTCGAGATAACATAAATTTATGGATGGCATTCCTTAGCGAAATTTCTTTATCTTCTTGTTGTATGGGTTTTTCGTTATTCATGGCGTGCATGATCAGCTCCTATTTAACGTTATTTTAGAGTTATTTAAAGAGAGATAAAAAATGAGGGGTAGGTTTTTACTAACTCTCAAAAAGAGACTTTAATGGAATCTCCTAAAAAGAACTCAAGTGATTAAAGTTATACCTTTTTTATATTTATTTAATAAAATAGATTATTTTAGAATGCACGCCATACTAGACGACTTCAGTTTTTCTTGGGAGATGTTTTATAATAATATTATGTAGGATGTTGGTGAGTTAGTAAGTATAAATCTAGCAAATTAAGAATTAACTCTACCAGAGTCGAAAATTGCAATAAAAAAATATATCAGAAAAAGCAAATTTATAGGAAATCCCCCAGGCGTATTATAGGAAATTTAATAGACAAATTTTTTTATTATGTGAAGATCATTTTCTTTAGGAAAACTTAACTGAAACAAGACGTCAATCACTTTCCATTGGGTTATCTGCAGTATTAGCGTGAAAATTTATTTATTTTGTTAATCAACTATTTTTTCACCAGCATATAAATCTGCAATATTTTCGCGTTGACGAATTAAATGAAATTTATTGCCATCCACCAGTACTTCAGCAGCTCTTGGTCTAGAATTATAATTTGAACTCATCGAAAAACCATAAGCGCCAGCGCCTTTTATCGCAATTAAGTCGCCTTGTTTAACGGCGAGTTGACGATTTTTTCCTAAATAGTCAGCGGTTTCACAAACAGGGCCCACGATATCGACAGTTTCTTCTGTTAAGTTAGGATCATTTACGACAGGAATAATTTGTTGCCAGGCATTGTAAAGGGCAGGACGAATTAAATCATTCATCGCACCATCGACAATAACAAATCTTTTAAATGGTGATTGTTTAATATATTCCACTTGGCACACAAAAATACCTGCGTTTGCCATGATGACACGACCGGGTTCAAACATAAGTTTAATATTTTTATGCGGTAAACGGTTAACAATCGCCGACACATATTGATGAGGTGTTGGTGGTGATTCATTGTGATAACACACACCCAAGCCACCACCAACATCAAGGTGAGATAAATTTATACCTTCAGCATTTAATTGTTGATAAAGCTTAATAAGCTGATCGATGGTTTTTTCGAAAGGTGTTAATTCTGTGATTTGAGATCCAATATGGCAAGCGAGGCCTAAAATTTTGAAAGTATTATCGGGTGCAATTTTTTGATAAATAGCAATAGCTTTATCTTTAGCGATACCAAATTTATTTTCTTTTAAACCAGTTGAAATATGCGGATGTGTTTTTGCATCGACATCGGGATTAATGCGTAAACTGATGGGCGCTTGTAATTGTAAATAATTTGCAATGGTTTTAATTCGCAATAATTCTTCTTCGGACTCGACATTAAAACAATGAATTTTATTTTTTAAGGCAAAGGCAATTTCATCTTCTGTTTTACCGACACCTGAAAAAACGATTTTATCGGCATTGCCTCCTGCCTGTAATACGCGAGCAAGTTCACCTTGTGAAACAATATCGAAACCAACATTTAATTTTGCTAATAAGTTTAAAATGGCTAAGTTTGAATTTGCTTTAACAGCATAACAAATTTCATGTGGTTGCTGCCCTAATGCTTCACGAAAAACAGTAATATGACGAGTAATCGTCGCTTTTGAATAAATATAACAAGGCGTGTGATGCTCAGAAATAATATCAGTGATGGCAACTTCTTCTGCAAAGAGTTGATCATTTATATAATTGAAATGATCCATTATTGTTGACTCTTTTTATCGGTATTGGGATTATGATAAAGAATAAATTGATCGTATTTATGTTTTTTCATATTTTCTTTGCTTGGCAAATATAAAGGGCCTGCTTGGCCACAACCTGCAAGAAGACACGCGGTTAATAACATAAAAACTATGAATTTCATCCTGATTTTCCGTATAATAAAAATGTTGATTAGTTTAACGTAAACAAAAAAGGAAAGCGACTTTGTTAGATTTTATTAGCGTCGAAACAGCACAAGATATTACTCACAGTGTAATTTGGTTACATGGTTTAGGTGCGGATGGTCATGATTTTGAACCTATTGTTCCTGAGCTGGGTTTAACACAAGAAACTGGGGTTCGCTTTATTTTCCCTCACGCACCCACCCGACCTATCACGATTAACAATGGTTACGTCATGCGTGCTTGGTACGATATTTTGGGTTTAGATTTAACAGCGAGAGTGGATGAACCAGGTGTCTTAGCATCAGAAAAATTAATTATAGAATTAATTGAACAAGAAGAAGCAAAAGGGATTAATTCCAAAAATATTTTTTTAGCCGGTTTTTCACAAGGTGGGGCGATGGCACTACACACTGGACTGAGTTATAAAAAACCGTTAGCTGGCATTCTTGCTTTATCTTGCTATTTACCTTTACCACATTTAATTCCAGCCGCAAAAGATTCTGTCAATAAAGAAATGGCTATTTTCATTGCTCATGGTTCACAAGATATGATGGTTAATCCGCAATTTGGCCAAATGAGTTATCAGTATCTTACTCAACTTGGTTATCACGCAAGTTGGCAAACATATCCGATGGATCATGCTGTGTGCCCTGCTGAAATCAATGCAATTGGGCAATGGCTGAAAAATTTAACGGCAATAAAGTAACTCTGATCAAGAAGAATCACTTTGACGCTTTCCTAATTTTGGGGACACTACAGGTGCAATATCATCTTCATCTTTTTGTTGAGCATCATCTTCAATAGGAGCATCAACATGAGTTCTATCTTGTTGCAATGCTTCTTGCGTTTTACGAATGGTCACATCTCTACCGGAAGTTAATGCACTGGTTACAGCGTGTTTTACTCCTAATCTTACTTCACTAATTGCAACTTGTGCTGGCACAAACAACTCATGTATCCACTGATATCCTTTCCAAAACCAATCTCGTTCTTCTTCTAATTGTTGTTCAATTACTTGTTGTTCTCTTTGTTCTTGCGTGAAATCTGAATCAGCATCTAAAGCTTGATGTTCCTGGATTGATTGCACAACCTCAACTTCAGCCTCTTTTTTGCAACTAACTTTATTCCATAACCAATTCAAACCAGAAATTAATGCTTGAGCAGCACGGATTAGACCTCCAATTACGGTATAAACAGCCATTGCAAAGGCTTCTACGACACCAACAACAATATTTGGAACACGACTCAAGACTTCAAGAAAACTATGGACGACTGCTTTGGCCGCAGTCCATAAGAATAATCCTGTTAATTGAATCCACTGCAAAGGAACTAAGACTCGTTGTCGTAATAACGGTGGCACTTCCAATCCTTGTTTATGGCATTGATAAAATTGATAACAGTCATAAAAATATTTTGGAAGAAAAACAAAATTAGCAACAAAATAAAATGTTTGACCCACTGAAACTGCAAATCTTTTATACCATTTTGCCTTGGCATCTTTGATGTTTGCATCTTGTAATTTATTTTGATCAAAAAAGCGCATTAAGTGGGGATTTACCACGAGTAAATTTTCAAATTCTCTTTTGAGTTGTTTAAATTCTTCAGTTTCAGGGTTAATTGTATTTCTGTATTCCTTGTCTTCAACATATTGGATGAAAAATTTTAATAACTCAGCCGAGGGGCTTTTATCTTCAATTAATTTTCCATCTAGATCCACTAAGACGCCTTGTTTAATGTAATAATCAACTCCCATTAATTTTCCAATAACAACGGCGGCGGTTTTAACTGCCCCTATTGTTTGCACTGAAGGATGAGTAATTAAATGGACAGGGATATTATCAAAAAATTCGACCGCAGAAGCTTTTGTAACAGCTGCGCCTAACCCTATTGCCACAGCAAGCGCAGCACAAACTAGAAACTTTCCGACACCGGCTGCCATATCTGTAGCGGATTCTACCCCGCCCTTTGAAATAATTTCACCGCTGCTGAGTTTATTCGTTAACTCTTGAATTAAACTTTGCCCTTTCCCGTTCGGATCTAAACCATTAAAAACACCATCTGCTATGGTGTAAATCGCTTTCGATACAGTGAAACCGCAAATAATCATCACTTCAAAAGCACCTTTTGCATCTGTAAACCAAATTAAAGCGTCATCCACAGTTTTAATGGTGCCTGTAATGGATTGTGCGGAAACTTTTCCTAATAGAATTTTAGCTTCGATTGCTGCAAGCTTCTCAGCAATTAATGCCAAAATACCATGGCCCCCTGCTAATGCCGCAGCACTAAATTGAAGATAAGGGATAGAAAATGCTACAGCAGAGACTAAAGGTCTTTTAGCCATCATTTGGTGATCGAAAAATCGCATAAATGCTATAGCAAAACTTAAGGCCGCGGTCAGAGCATCAGAAGATTGTACTTGTAAAGTGGGACGCGGTAAAACGGGGGTTTTAAGATGACCTTGAGCAACTGCTTGTGCTAAACGTACGGAGTAAGATTTATCCCCAAGACTTACTTGATGTTGTTTAGTATGCAATTCAATTGCCTCAATCGCTCGTGCTTCTTGTGATTCAAATGTATTTTTTGTTGCTTGAGATTGTGCGACGGATAAGGAGTCGTGCAATGATAATGGTGTTTCATCAGCTTTATCAGCTTTATCACCTTTCTTCTTTTGTTCTTTTTCCTTAGGCATAACACACGCTAGACATGTTTGTGTTCTTTTTTGTCTTTGCGCTCTTGTATATTGACTGTCTCTCCAATTCGCCCATAAATGAGAAGTACTATCGAGTTCGACACTACTTTCTTTATCTTTTTCCTTTTTACGTTTTTCGCGAACCGCCTCACGAGTTTCTTCAATTCTTACTCTATCTCCATCATAACGTTGGCGCATGTCCTTTAATTTTTGAAATTTACCGTCTTTTGCCCCTCGACGATGATCGAGTTGACTACATGGTGCGACTAAGTCACCTTGAGTTCGTAATCCATCAATCGGTAAACCGTCACAAGTTTCGTAAATTTCTGCTAAATGTGCAGTGAATAAGGCATTTTTTTGATGTCGAAAATGTTGGCCACTGTGAACTGCATGCGCGTCTACACCCAAATGTAACTGATCAGGTGATACCGTGGTTTGATAAGGTGGCACATATTCTTGCATCGCATAAAACATGTCCTGTAACGCATAAGAATTAGCAGGATTTTCGATAATCCCACCAATATGTTGATGTCTACTAACTAAACTTTGATTGCGTTGAAAATTATTTAACATACGAGTGTAAAATTCACGTTGAGCATGATAAAGAGTTGATGAGATCGCTTGTCTTTTCTGTGCGATTAAATGTTCACGTTGAAGACTATTAGCCTGTTGAATTTTTTCATCATAATTGTCATTTATAGCATTTAATGCTGTTTTTAGAGCCGCTAGTCTTTGTGTTAAAAATTCACGCTCACGGATTTCACGATTTAAAATGTTTTTAGGATCACCCAAACCTGATGTTTCTAACTCATCACCTAAAGGGTAAATGGCCAATAAATCTTTTAAGGCATTATCAATTATTTGTTCTTGATCTTCTAGAGGATGAGTATTGCCGAACATTAAATCCAATTGACTTAACGCACGAAACTTTTTCGCCATATTCATGGTGATAGATATTTCTAATTGATCCCATTGTGTTAGGGCTGAGGTCATATGAGCAACATGATCTCGATGAAAACCAAAATGTCTGAGCATCGATCGATTTGTAATCTCTTTTATTCTAGTTAGAACAAAAGAACCACAAATATTCATTAAACGAAGACTCAAGATCCCGTTATCGTGACAGTTACCAAGGAGAACGGCCATTTCGAACTTAGGAGGAACATCTTCAGTTTTATGTGCAATTATCCCATGTTTACTTTTGACCTCGTGCTCATCTGGCAGAGTGGGTTCTGCAAATTGCCAATAAAAAAAACCATTTTCATCGGTGAGAGTGGGTTCGATAATATGTTTTACGGCTGGTTGAGAGACGAGTTCTGATTCTAAAAAACTTTTAATTTTAGGTGGGACGCCTGCACATTCTTCAACCAAACTGAGAGTTGAAGTTCTTAGGTGATTAAGCAAACTCAAGATTTCTTCCGTAATCACCGTCATCGTTAATATTTGTGTAATAAATATCGTAATCAAAGCAACTCTTAAGCGAGCATTTTCTGCTTGATTAATTGCCGTGAGTTGCAAAGATAAACTAGTATTTTGCACAACGATTTTATCTTTTTGTAACTGGGATATAACACCATCTAAACTTAGCGCCATGACTTTAACCTCAATACATTATTTTACTTAGCATTATTTGAGTATAGTTTACTTAAGTGTTTTCAAACTTAATGAACAATGGTAATCAATGGCTTAGAAGTCATAGTGTCTAATTTATGTGAAATACGCCTATTTTTGCAGATATAAGTAATCGTGACTATACTGTTGAATTTTGCTATAATTAAACTATTACACATAATAAAAAACTAGATGTGAGTAAGTTATGCCAGGTCATATTAAGCCTTTATCCCCTAATTATGTTGAATTCGATATCATCACTGATGGAGTATCTTGTGGTTTTGATTCTATGGCTCCGGCTGTTATTAAGGCAATGCTTCAAAAACAACAACTTAACTGGCAAAAATTCACAATTCTCTTAAATACTTATAAAGCACTTTATCCGCAACATATACCACATGAGATACAACAGCTTTCAACTGAAGAACAATTTGATTATTTATTGAATTATGTTCCGCCTGACGTATTTCTTCGTTCGTTATCGACTAGCATGAGACAACTTTCCAGCTTAACGGTAAAACAACAACCGGGTGTCTATGTTGGGGCAAATGCTGATGTTACTGAAGGCACTTCAGCACGCGAAATGAGTGCCCGTAGTGAAATTGATGAAACGCATATCGCAGCACTTTCAACTATATTAGGTTTAAAAACCACGGTATCCTCAGCTACCCTACCTCAAGGTGTTCGTCTTACCTATAATCAACAAGGTAGTGTCCCAGTTCATCTCGTTCATACCGGTAGTCATTATAAATCTGTGATCAAAGATCCTAATGGTGCATTACAACAATATTTTGAAACGCCCAAAGCCACTTACGTTACTGGCTTAACTTCTGCCCCACAAAAAAGAGACGTAGCAAATCCTTCTCATCAAGAAGTCATGAGGGCAATTAAAACTGAAATACAATCTTTAGAAAAACGTTATGATCATGCGATTAGCCAATTTGCTGACTTTGGTGACGCAGCACTTTTAAGTGCCTTAGTGACAGCTAGTAAATTAAAAAGTGTTCAAAGTTTTGGTCAACTCAGCGGTTATTTTCAAGAACGTTCCAGTGGACGTTACGCATCTGATGAATTGGGCCAAGCGTTTGCAAATGCTAAAGCGGGGAAATCTGTTGGTCAATTATCAGGTTCAGCTAGAGCAGAAATGATTCATTTATTGGGCTTACAAGCAAAGTATAATGATGGATTTATGTCAGAACTAGAACACAAAATGAAAATTCAAGCTTCAGTTCAACCAGGTTCATCACCCCATGCGCTTTTAAGTCAGCGAGATAGTAGTTGTGCTGCCGAGGTGGGTAGCACAAGTGCAACTTCTGGAATCCCGCTAACACGAATGGGCAAAGTTAACTAGATTGATTCACTAATAAAGTCATCTCAACCTTACTATCATATTATTCAAAATTTCGTTTTTGATCGAAAAAATTAAGCGCGCTCGAGTGGATTCGAACCACCGACCTTTGGCTCCGGAGGCCAACGCTCTATCCAGCTGAGCTACGAGCGCAATTTCACCAGGACTTACGCAAAACTTCAGCTTTTGTCCGTGGTCTTCGTTATAATCTTCGTTCAAATGCTCATGTACCATTCGTACACTGCGCTTTTCACTGCAGATTATGCCTCGACCACAAACAAAATCTTCGTTTTGCGTAAGTCCTGACTTAACTTTATTAGCCCGGGGGCGTAGTGTAATCGTAAATCAACCAAAATCCTAGGACAAAGGCAGAACTAATCGTTAAGTAGTAAATTCCCCTTTTTTTTTATATGATAATTTTATATTTGAACAAAGGGATATGAGAATGAAAAAACAGACAATTGTCTTGTTGTTAACACTATCACTATTTAATATCGGGTTTGCCGCGCAAAAAATTTCATTTTATTCCGATCAATGTCAGCAATTAAAAGGCCAATTACATCCTTTCATGTTAATTTTAAAACGCGGTGAAAATGTCAAATCCGCACTATTATCATGTGTCAAAGACGCAGATATCACCGGCGCATCAATCACTGGTATTGGCGCGCTACATAATGTGACCCTTGCTTACTATGATTTGAAAAATAAAAAATACGTGAATAAATCTTTTAATAAAATCGATTATGAATTACTCTCATTTATTGGCAATATTGCGATGCATGAGGGACAACCTTTACTACATGCGCATTTAGTTTTAGGTGATCATCAATATCATGCCATTGGTGGGCATTTTGTTGATGGTACGGTTGCTGTGACCGGTGAATTTTTTATTCAACCTTTTAACAGCATGTTAACTAGAAAATTAAATAATGATATCGGATTAGGTTTAATTTCACCAAGTCATTAATATTAACTGAGAGGGATTTCTGTGCGAATACTTACCGCGATAATTTTTGCATTTGTGGTGGTCAATGTGGCGTTTGCTTTTAAAGATGTGAATTCTCCTTTTGAAATAAACAAACGCACAGCACCCGTGGGTGAAGTGAGTGTCGCTAAAGAAACACCAAAGCAAGTTGGTGATGCCGATAATCCGGTAGCAGAAAAAAAAGTAGCGTTAACATTACCCGCTATTACCGATCTTTATAATAAAGCTTGCATGGCATGCCATGCTGCTGGTATTGCGAATGCGCCAAAATTTGGGGATAAAAATGCATGGGCTGCAAAGTTTAAAGCAACAGGTAAAACAAAATATACTGAGCAAATCGCGATATTAATTGATACAATAAAAAAAGGTAAAGGCGCGATGCCAGCAAAAGGTAATTGCCCAGATTGCACGAATGAACAATATGAAGCTTTAATTAATTATATGGCTTCAAATGGAAAATCAATAGAACAAGATAAATAATGAAAATAACGTTAATCGCCGCACTAGCACAAAATAATGTAATTGGTTATCAAGATGGCATGCCATGGCATATGCCTGCAGATTTAAAACATTTTCAGCAAGCGACCTTACATAAACCCATTATTATGGGGCGAAAATCTTATGATTCTCTTGGTAAAGCCTTACCAAATCGACGAAATATTGTTATCACGCGTAATACCGATTTAAAATTAAATGATGCTGAAGTCGTCAATTCATTACAACTTGGTTTGGCATTAATTTCTGATGTCCCTGAAGTTATGATTGGTGGCGGTGCGATGATTTATCAGCAAGCCTTAGATATTGCGACGGATATGAATTTAACTTTTATCGATGCAAAATTGCCGGGCGATACTTTTTTTCCAGAATGGGAACCATCACAATGGCAAGAAGTGTCACGCGAATCACATCTTGCCGATGATCGTAATCCTTATAATTATGATTTTGTCTATTTTAAAAAAATAAAGTAAGGCATAAAAAATTTTTCATGTTGATTATTAATAAATTTCATTGTCAATTTAAAATAAAATAAACTATTATTTATGATAGATTATTATCTATTTTCAAATAACAAGTGACTACCTAGACTACACGGATTGCAAAACTCATTCATCAATAAAAAAAATAGGAGAAAATAATGTTTTTTGCTTCGATAGATCTATCTCCGTTAAGCTTTAATTTATCACTTGCAAGTTCAACATTTCGGCAAACTATTCCGTCACAATATAGTATCAGTAAGGTGAGAATATCAGCCTTAGGAAAATTTACGCCGAGCGCAGTTGAAGATTTAATTAAGGATCTTAAAAATGTTTCAAGAGATAGTGAACTAGCCTCTATTTTACATAAAATAAATCGCCATGGTCGAAGTGTTAAACTTTCTGTAACAGAAATCGCTGTTTTAAAAAAATTACTGAAAGATAGAGAAGTCTTTCTTTCAATGTTGCCAACAGACGCAGAAATTAAACAATTAGTTGAGCGTGAAGAATCACCAAGACAATTTATCATTAAGTTACGTCAATGGTGTGATGCTCAAGAAAAAAAAGATGGATCAAAAGAACAAAGAAAAGAAGCGCTCATTAAAATTATCACCGAGTATGAAAAATATTTACCCGATCCAAAGCGGCCTTATTTAACTAAACTGTGTATAGAAATTAAAAGAATAATTAATAGCGCAGAAAGAGCAACAACCAGTCCTGATGTATTAAGAAGATTAATTGGGCCCAGACCAGATCAACACGGTTGGTATCACCTTGATGGTTTTCATGTCAAACCACCAGGGGGAAAAAGCTATAACTTATTTCAACCATCACCGATTGATGAAAGAGTTATTTTACGCCAAGGATATACAGTATATAAACCAATATGATAAATAAGACTTTAATTTTTAGTCTCATTCTCGATAATGAATTATTTTTTTCTGTGTTCAAATCGCATTGACTGCTTTTCATCAGAATCAGTTCTATCACCTTTTTGATCATGTCGAGATGGATTTTTCTTTTGTTGGTTTAAATGTTTAAACCAACTTGCTCTTTTAGCGAGATTATTTTTCATCACTCTCTCTTCCTCCAAAGCGGTAACATAAGATATATCCACATTACTCTCTTCAGCAGAATCA
Organism: uncultured Legionellales bacterium; assembly: GCA_964352985.1. GTDB lineage: Bacteria > Pseudomonadota > Gammaproteobacteria > JAHCLG01 > JAHCLG01 > CAYGUK01. Next base: position 30,552 of record CAYGUK010000017.1, on the reverse strand, counting down.
TCATCAAGTTGTAAGTTATCCATACTTAAATCTTCTTCTATTTGTGCATGATAATCATCGGACAAGGGGTTTGGACTTCTCAAAATTGAATCAGGTGATAACGCAGATAAAAGTTAATGAACAAATCTGGTTGTATTCTGAATATCTGCAAGTGATAAATCTGCCTCTTCTGGATTTTCTTCAAGTTCAGCGAATGAATTTTCGTCTTGCCTTTTGGCTTCAACTTCATCATCCCTCCCAGCTTTGAGTGGTGCAAGTAAAATTTTACTAACGCGAACATAGCTAATTTGTCCTATACTTTTTAGTGACGCATCCTTCATCGCCTCTAATTTTATAACACGAGTAGCGGGATTTTCTAATTCGGCTGCAATACTAGCAATAAATTTTATATTCTTATCTTTTACTGCTAAAAGTTTACCGCAAGCGTAGATTAATCTTCGTAATTGTGAGCTCATATCAATTGCAATACTTCGCAATACCATTTTTACTGTTCTATCTGTGAGTAATTGATTACGTGATAATGCGTTAAATATATCAATGACATTGTTTTTAATCGTCGCAAGATCAGGTTGTTCTTTTTTAGAAAAAATGGGAATGATAGTGAGAATCAAACTTGTTAGTTTTTCATGGTTTTTCGGTAAAAGTAAATCATGGTCTTCTATTAAAGCAAAAACAAAACTTCTTTCTTTAGCATCATTTTTTGCTGATGCTATTTGTTCTGGAGAAAACCCCTCAATCACATCGGGTTCGAGATAGGTTATATTATCATCGCTTAACATAGGCATAGTCGGTCTCCCAAAATTATTATTAGTTATTATTACCGGATAAAAAAGTTGATAATCCATTTATCGAGAATAATGTTTGATATAAAATCCTTGATGATACTCAGTTTGTCAAAATTTCCGGCATTTTACTGGTTATTCAACAATGAGGTTACTAACTTAGTTTTTTTTAGCCCCTGACTATTTTTTTATAAGTAACAATACTTATTGTTTATATTTCTTGAGAAATAAATAATCATTATTATTTTAGCATCAAAATTTTTATAATTGCTGTCGATAACTTAAAGCTTCTAATAAATGATTTTTTAAAATCGTTTTCTCATTTGCCATATCCGCTAAAGTACGCGCTACTTTAAGTAAGCGATGATAAGCGCGAGGAGATAAATCTAATTTATCAATGGTTATGGCTAAAAAATCGTGAGACTCTTGATTAAGCGTACAATAAATATCGATATCACTGTTGGATAGTTTTGTATTTAAATAGCCTTGTCGTTGTAGTTGGATTTGTTGGCAAGCATTTACTCTTTTTAACACATCATGGCTTGTTTCATTTTTACGCGTAGTCGTTTGTAAAATTAAACTCGATTTTAAACGCGACATTTTAATTTGTAGATCAATTCTATCAAGTAAGGGCCCAGAAATTTTATGTCGATAACGTTGGATTTGATCAGCACTACAATGACATTGATGTTGTTCATCATTGGCATAACCACAGGGGCAAGGGTTCATCGCAGCGATGAGTTGAAAACTTGCTGGAAATTCTTCTTGTCTTGCTGCTCTTGAAATAGTGATTTTTCCTGATTCTAACGGTTCGCGTAATGTCTCTAAGACATTTCTAGAAAATTCCGGAAGTTCATCTAAAAATAAAATGCCATTATGCGCGAGTGAAATTTCACCAGGTTTCGGTGGACTGCCGCCACCGACTAAGGCAACACTTGAGGCACTATGATGAGGTTGGCGAAATGAGCGACAATTAAAGGTGTCGGGTGAAATTTTTTTTCCCGCGATAGATAATATGGCCGCCGCTTCAAGCGCATCTTCATCATTTAATAATGGCAAGATAGTGGGTAAGCGCGAAGCTAACATGGTTTTGCCCGTACCTGGCGGACCAATCATTAATAGTGAATGTCCACCACTCGCCATAATTTCAAGTGCGCGTTTGGCATGATGTTGACCATGAACATCACTGATGTCCGAAGAATATTGTTGAGCCAAAAAGGACTTTGATTGTGTAAGTTTAGCAAGCTGTGCCTGTTGATTGATCTGTTGACATACCTCAAGCAAATGATTGGCAATAAAAATATGATCATGCGCGACGAGACTCGCTTCACTGGCATTAGCTTGGGGTAAAATTAATTGATGTTTGGCTTTTTTATTAGCAAGGACAAAAGGTAGGCAAGCATCAATGCTACGTAATTCACCGGTCAACGCGAGTTCACCTGCAAATTCTAAGTGAGTTAAATCATGCGAATCGATTTGCTTACTTGCAATTAAAATTCCAAGCGCAATGGCTAAATCGAAACGCGATCCCTGTTTAGGTAAGTTAGCCGGCGCGAGATTAACGGTGATACGTTTGTTGGGAAAATTAAAATGACTATTGATAATAGCACTACGAACGCGATCTTTACTTTCTCTTAGTGCTGCTTCTGGTAAACCAACAATGGTAAAGCGCGGGAGTCCGCCCGAAATATGTGTTTCAACTGTAACAAGCGGCGCATAAACACCACAACTCGCTCGCGAGTATAAAATTGCTAACGACATAGGTTAATAATTATTTATTATCGAGTAATTTTTCGAGTTCTTTGACTTGGTTTTCCAGTGCTTCTAATTTTTGCCGAGTTTTGGCTAAGACTTTAGATTGCACGTCAAACTCTTCACGATTGACTAGGTCAAGTTTGGTAAAGTAATTTGAAAGGATTTGTTGAAAATTTTTTTCGATATCTTGGCGTAATTCGCGAGCTTCAGGCGGAATAACTTTGACAAGCTTTTGTGCTATCTCATCAAATAATTTTGCATTGAGCATGATGTTCTCCAAAGTCCAACCTGATTGCAGCACGACAAGTGTACCAAGCTTATGCTAATCCGTCACTAATTATGATAAAATTCTTAGAATTTTGTTCCACCAGGTAAATTAAATGCAAAGGTTAAAAGCAAATCTCACTATTGCCTCACAGATTTTAGGCTATCATGCTTTTCTCTGCACTAAATATACTGCTTACGTGATGTTCACGATTTATGTGATTGGCTTATGTGTGATGTCCGTGATTGGTGTGCCTATCAATTATTTATATTTTAAAGAGCATCGATTAATTGTCTTGGCGGTTTTTCTAGTGATATATTCATTGCCAGCAAATCTTTATGCGATACGTTTGGTGCTCAATCATGAATTTGAAAATTTTCGCATCATCATCGAAGCCAAACAAAAATCAACGGAGGGCGAATCTAAATGAAATTAATAACGGCGATCATTAAACCATTTAAATTAGACGATGTGCGAGAAGCATTAGCTGAAATTGGTATTCATGGTATGACGGTGACTGAAGTAAAAGGATTTGGTCGACAAAAAGGTCACACCGAATTATATCGTGGCGCAGAATATGTCATCGATTTTTTACCCAAGATAAAAATTGAAACTGCGGTCGAAGATAACGTTGTCGAACAAGTCATCGACACCATTAGCAAAGCTGCCTATACGGGTAAAATGGGGGATGGTAAAATATTTGTTTTTAATTTAGAACAAATTATTCGTGTCAGAACAGGTGATATTGGTAGTGATGCTTTATAACTTTATCTAGAAGGGAGTATCTAGAATGCCGCAACTTATTCCTCAACAATCTTTATATTTATTATTTGCGGGTATTTTAGTTTTATTTATGGTAATGGGGATAGTTGTTTTCTCTGCCGGACTTATTCGGGCGAAAAATACAACAGCGCTATTTGCAAATAATATGGTTGTTATTTGTGTTGCCAGTATGGGTTTTTTGGGCGTGGGTTATCAACTCATGTATTTGGGACATGCCATTTCAAATCCCTATTTTCCAAATATGAAATTACTATTTAGCCCAGGGCCACATTGGGGTTACATTATTTCTCATGGTATGCGCTCGATTGATATTGCGCATGCTTTTTTTGAATTTACTTTAGTTAGCTTAGCGATGGTGATTATCATCGGTGCGATGAGCGAACGATTAAAATTGTGGTCAGCATTTTGGTTCGCCATTTTTTTTGTTTGTTTTATTTATCCTATTGCCGGATATTGGTTTCGTGGGGGTGGGTTTTTACAACACATTGGATTTTTTGATCGTGCGGGTGCTGGCATTGTTTTTGTTACCGCCGGTGCTGCTTCCTTAGCAGGACTTTTATTGTTAGGTCCTCGTAAAGGAAAATATTTACCCCATAACAAAGTGACACCTATCCCAGGTTGTAACTTATCACTCGCCTTTTTAGGCGCAATGTTATTTTTTATTGGTAGTTTTGGTTTTAATAGTGGTTATCTTGTTCATCCTAATAGGCTGCTTGATCCGCAACTCATTGCGATGATTTTTTTAAATACCTTGGCTGCGGTGAGTGCGAGTCTTTTTGTCGTTTTAATTTTATCGCGATTTTTTCACGGCAAAGTAGATTTAACTTTATTACTTAACGCACTTATTATTGGTGTGATTTCTATCTCAGCAAATCCTGCTCATTTATCATTTAGCGATGCGGCATTAATTGGCGCAGGCGGTGGTTTATTGGGTATGTTTGCTATTATTTTAATGGATAAAATAAAAATTGACGATCCGATTGGGGCGGTTGCCACCTGTTTAACTGGGGGGATATGGAGCTTAATCGCGGTGACGTTTAGCAAAAGTAGTCATCACACACTTTTCTGGGAAGAACATCATTGGACTTGGTTAAAACAATTTTTAATTCAAATTAATGGTCTTGTGATCATCTTTTTCTGGGTGTTTATCACCAGCATGATCGTTTGGGGTTTAATCAAACTATTATTTGGCTTGCGGGTGACACCTCAAGAAGAAATACGTGGCATGGATCTCTATGATTGTGGCGTTAAAGCGTATCCCGAATTTATCACTTGGGAAAAACGATTTTAAGTAAAGCGAGTAGTGAATGAAAAAAATCAGAATTGCAACAAGGGCAAGCCAGCTTGCCATGGTGCAAACTAAAATGGTAGAGCAAGAATTAATCTCACACTTCCCTGATCTTGAAGTGGAAATTATTTCTATGACAACAGAAGGTGATCAAAAACTTGATACCTCGCTAGCAAAAATCGGCGGTAAAGGATTATTTATAAAAGAACTAGAACAAGCTTTATATGAAAATAAAGCCGATATTGCCGTTCATTCCTTAAAAGATATGCCTGTTACCTTGCCTGAAGGATTAAAACTGACGAGTTTTTTACAACGAGCAAATCCATTTGATGCGTTTGTCTCAACACAAATTTTTCATTTTAATGATTTACCTCAAGGCGCGACGATTGGTACGTCGAGTCTAAGACGTAGTAGTCAATTACAATATTTGAGACCTGATTTAAAAATAAAGCCGCTCCGTGGCAATGTGATCACGCGAATTAAAAAACTAAATGAACAACAATATGATGCAATTATTCTCGCTGTAGCGGGATTAAAAAGATTAAATTTAGAGTACCACATCAAAGAAGTGCTACCAGTGACAACTTTATTACCCGCAGTTGGCCAAGGTGTGATTTGTATTGAATGTCGTGAAGCCGATGAAGAAATCGCAAAACTCTGTCAGACACTTAATCATCAACCTACTGAGATATGTGCGTTAACCGAAAGAGCCATGAATCAAACACTAGGCGGTGGTTGCCATGTTCCTGTTGCGGCTTTCGCAACACTTAAAGAAGATGAAATTTATTTATCAGCCTTAGTTGGTGCCATCGATGGTAAAACGCTATTAAAAGCAAAAGGTCATGGTAAACATCCAGAACGTCTTGGCGAACAAGTTGCAAAAGATTTAATGGCGCAAGGTGCGATAGCCATCTTGCAAGAGGTCAATCAAAAAAATGATTCGTAAAGATTTATCGGATTTAACAGTATTAGTGACACGCCCAGAATTACAAGCAAAAAAATTATGCCAATCGATTGAAAATCAAGGTGGACAAGCAATTAGTTTTCCCACTATTGAAATTAAACCAATCTCACTTATCACACACCAACCTAATTTTGATTATTATATTTTTGTCAGTCAACATGCTGTAAATTATAGTCATGCACTCATTAAACAATTTTCAACGCAGCATAAAATTTTTGCTGTTGGGGAAACTACAGCTTCCTTATTACAACAACAAACCCAGCAACCCATTATTTATCCACAACAAGAATTTAATAGTGAAGCACTATTAGCATTACCTGAATTACAATTTATAGCAGGAAAAAAAATTGCATTAGTTTGTGGTAAGGAGACTAAACCCTTACTGACTACCGCGCTCCGAGAACGTGGTGCGGAAATATCTGAATTAATTGTTTACGAGCGTCAATGTCCCAATTACAGTAAAGTAACAATTCTTAAACTTTGGCAAGATTATCAAATCAATGTTGTGGTCTGCACAAGCAAAGCATGTTTACAAAATTTAATATTACTCTTGGATTCAGATCTTCATTTTTTATTAAATAGGGCGTTGGTAGTGGTGAGTCAAGCTATGGTAGAGTTAGCGCAACAAATTCAGAAAAATCATCATGTTTATCTTGCTAAATCCGCGCAAGATCACATGATTTTACAATGTCTAAGCGAGGAGATATTAATTAATGAATGAGAAAGTGACAAAAGAACAAAATAAATTGCCCAATAAAACAAAACCCAATACGCCTCAGTTAGCAATGAGTAAATTACCGCTCATTATTAGTATTGTTGCGATTGTCATCGCTGTTATTTTTGGATTTTATAATCATAGTGCTGATAATGATTATCAAACCTCATTAAATACTTTGCAAAATAAAGTAACACGCCTAAGCACGGCAACACGTCAAATGTCTGAACTCAATCAAATTATTAAGTCGCAAGAAACAAAATTAATTTCATTAAGTAATGATATCGGCAATGCCAATTCGACAACGCAACAATTACAACAACAACTCACCAAAATGTCGCAAATCTCAGGACGAAATGATAAAGAATGGGTATTAGCAGAAACAGAATATTTAATTCGCTTAGCGAACTTTAATATTAATTTAGAAAAAAGACCGCAATTAGCGATTAAAATTTTGCAAAATGCAAATAATCGTTTGTCCTCTTTACATGATCCAAGCTTAGTTAAAATTCAACGTGTGTTAGTTAATGACATTACAGAATTACAAGCCGTCCCTACTGTTGATTATACTGGGATGATATTAAAAATGGATGCGCTTGCAAAAAGTGCAGATAAGTTGCCAATTGCAACACCACATTTAATCAACGACAATGAAAAAAATAACCCAGAGTCATCTCAAAAATCTTCAGGTTGGCGAAAAAGTGTGAATGAAGTATTTGAAAAATTAGTGGTGATTAGACATTATGATAAACCGATAGAGCCGCTTTTATCTGCAGAACAACAGATATATGTTATTCAAAATATCCAACTTATGTTACAACAAACACAGTGGGCATTATTAAATCGTCAACAAAATTTATATGATGCAAATCTAATTCGAGTTGAACAATGGATTAATCGCTATTTTGATAAAAATGAGCAACGAACAAAAAGTTTTTTAACCACAGTCGCACAGTTGAAAGCAATTAATATTGATCCCCAATTGCCTGATATTTCAAATTCATTAACCACGATTAAACAAATCATCCATGATGAAACGAAAGAGAATAAAGGGTAGTTGATATGATAAAAAGATTAATTATGAGTTTAATCATTTTAATTGGCGCTGTTTGGTTAGGTCTACAAATTGTTGAACATCCAGGCTATGCAACCTTTACTTATAAAAATACCGTGATTCAAATGCGTTTATGGGTGGCGGTTGTTGGCATTTTATTGGTGGTATTTGTACTTTATTATGTCATGAAGATTCTTCGTGCGGCTGGTCTTATGACTAAACGATTTCATTTTTGGGCGAAGATGCGCAAAAAAAATAAAAATCGTAAATTAATCAATCGAGGTTTAATCAAATTAACAGAAGGTTATTGGTCACAAGCAGAAACTTTATTAATCACTTCAGCAACAACAAGTGATAATCCTGTCATTAATTATCTTGCTGCAGCAAGAGCGGCGCATGAACAATCCGCTTATGAACGTCGCGATGACTATTTAAGACAGGCACATAATGCCACCGAAGACAGTGACTTTGCCGTGTCTTTAACACAAGCACAATTGCAATTATCTCATCAACAATATGAGCAAGCTTTAGCAACCTTAAGTCATTTACGAGAATTGATCCCAAGCCATCGTTATGTATTGAAACTATTAAAACGACTATATATTGAATTAAATGAGTGGCAAGGCTTAGTCAATATCATCCCGGATTTAATTAAATATAAAGTGTGTAAACCGCAAGAAATTACCGATCTTGAAATTACGGCTTATCAAGCTCTATTAAAAGAAGCCGCAAAAGAATCAACCGATGAAAAGTTAAAAAAAATGTGGCAAAAAATTCCGAAAAGATTACATCATCAAAGCGAACTAACTGTTTTGTATCTCACCGCGTTAAGGCAAAAAGAAATTAGTTTTGATTTTGTAAAATTCATCCAAAATAGCCTAAAAATTAATTGGGATGATAAATTAGTAGAATTGTTTGGCAAAATTAAAGCAAACAACACCGAAAAACAATTAGCGATTGCTGAAACTTGGCTAAAACAACATAGCCAAAATGCTGTATTACTTTTAGCACTCGCAAGGATTGCTTCGCACTGTCATTTATGGGGTAAAGCGCGAAGTTATTATGAATCGGCAGTGGCCATTCAACCGAGTCCTATTGCTTATCGAGAATTAGGTCAATTACTCGAACAACTTAAAGACTATGATGCTGCTTATCAAAGTTATAAAGAAGGGATAACATTGCTATGATCACGGTGCAAAAAGAACATGTTATAGAAAGTATTAGCGACGCGTTACAATTTATTTCTTGTTACCATCCTATCGATTTTATTCAAGCTATGTATCGCGCTTATGAATTTGAGCAAAGTGTTGCAGCAAAAAATGCTATCGCACAAATTTTAATAAATTCAAGATTAGCCGCAGAAGGTCATCGCCCCATCTGTCAAGATACGGGCATGGCTTGTATTATGGTTAATATTGGGATGGATGTTCATATTAAAAGTAATATCAGTTTTGAGGACATGATAAATCAAGCAGTCGCCAAGGCTTATACTAATCCTAATAATCCTTTACGCGCATCGATTATTCAAGATCCCGCCGGTACGCGATTAAACACTAAAAATAATAGTCCAGCGGTAATTCATACCCATTTAGTCCCAGGAAATAAAATTGAATTTATTGTCGCAGCAAAAGGATTTGGATCTGAAAATAAAGCTAAAATGGTGATGTTAAATCCACATGATGATTTGGTTGAATGGATTTTAAGCGTGGTGCCGAAGATGGGTGCAGGCTGGTGTCCACCTGGAATATTAGGTATTGGTATTGGTGGCACAGCTGAAAAATCCGCTTTAAGCGCAAAAGAATCGTTATATTTAGAGCCAGTTAATATTCATGAATTGTATCAACGTGGTCCCAAAAATCGTATTGAAGAATTACGTTTAATTATTTATGAAAAAGTAAATCAACTGGGAATAGGTGCGCAAGGGTTAGGTGGATTAACTACCGTGCTTGATGTGAAAATAAAAGATTACCCCACACATGCTGCAGGATTACCGGTTGCGATTGTGCCAAACTGTGTAGCAAATCGATATGTGAAATTTTCACTAGATGGTCAAGGGCCTGCAAATTTAACACCACCCCGTCTCGATGATTGGCCGAAAATTGATTCTACTCTTTTAAAGCAAGGTCGAAAAGTCAATGTAAATGATCTTACAAAAACAAAATTAAAAGATTTTAAAATCGGTGAAACCTTATTATTATCCGGCAAAATTTTAACAGGTCGTGATGCGGCTCACAAGAGATTAAAAACATTACTGGATAATGGTCAGCCTTTACCTGATGGTGTGGATTTTAATAATCGATTTATTTATTACGTTGGTCCAGTGCCAAAAGTGGCAAATGAAATTGTGGGACCAGCAGGTCCAACCACCTCCACTAGAATGGATGACTATGTCGACTTAATGCTAGACAAAACAGGTTTATTAGGCATGATTGGTAAAGCTGAGCGTGGTGATCTGGCTTTAGAAGCTATTAAAAAACATCAGAGTATTTATTTTATTGCCGTCGGTGGTGCTGCGTATTTAATTTCAAAAGCGATTAAATCAGCAAAAATCATTGCCTTTGAAGATTTAGGGATGGAAGCCATTTACGAATTTGAAATAGAAGACATGCCTATCACGGTTGCTGTTGATTGTCATGGTCAATCCATCCATCGTGAAGGGCCAAAAGTTTGGGGTAATAAGATTAAAAATATTAGTATAAAAATAGAACCTAGTTAATCTATAAAAAAGTTAGACATCTGATTTTACAGTAAAATTGCATTTCCACTTATTTAAACTATACTAAAATAGAGAACAATTGACGAATGTTGTGGAATAAATGGTGCTAATTATAAATAAAAGGTTCTAAACATGTTTTTCCACAACTGAAACATGTTTACTTTTAAGCTTTCAAACGCTAATTGAAACTGCGGTTTAATTAATGTTTTATAGGGTTTCTTTGCAATTACCCTTTTTTATAATGGCACCATTTCATTGTAGATGAGATGATAATGATGAAGAATAATTGTCAGATAGATGCGGATTTTTTACAACCATATTTTTTCACTCACTATATCGAATCAATTTATAATAAACAGGCTATCAAAAGAAAAGTATTTAAAATAAATCAAGATGGTTTCAGTTTAATTCAGCTTTATCAAAATAGAAATTTAGTTGCCAAAAAGTTAATCAAAGATATCCGTAATAACCAATATCAATTTCAACCTGTAAAGAAAAAATTTAAAAATATCGAAGGGAAAATTAGAGAAATATATCAATTATGTCTAATGGATAAAGTGGTGCAAGGTGCGTTATATGATTTTCTTGCGAATGTTCTTAAAGATGATTTGCAAAGTAATGTCTATTCTTTTCAGATTGAAGAAAGTAATATCACTGCCATCAAACATTTTCAACATTATGTAAGCAAAGAGCAATCTCAGAAAAACGATGTGAAAACGAGGGGGATTTATTTATTTAAGGCAGATATTGAATCTTATTCAAATAGTATTCCCGTTGACGACAATGCTATTTTATGGTCGATTTTATTTAACTTAATTCAAAAACATTATGCAAACTTTAATAAAGAATCCATTGTGTGGCGATTGTTGGTAAATTGTATTCGAGTTGAAATCGATTATAAGAACACCCTAAGCCATAATATTGTAGGGGCATTAGTTGGAACCCCGATTTGTAATTTGTTAGTGAATTATTATCTCACCGAAGTTGATCATTATTTGTCTGGCATCAAACAAGGATTTTATATTCGCTATGGCGATGACATTTTATTTGCGCATAAAGATTTTCATTTATTCAATGAAGCAATGACAGAATATAAAAAAATATTAGAAAAATTGAAATTAAACGTCAATGAAAGCAAAGAGACAAAATGTTTTTTTAATGGATCAGGTCGCAACTCAAATGAAGATAAGTTAATAAAAGGGATTACATCAATTTATTATTTAGGTTACCGTATAAATTTTAATGGCACGTTAGCATTGAATAAAAAGAAGGTAAAAAAATTATTAAATACCATTAAAATGTTTTGTAACAATCAAAATTTATTGTTACAAGGCATGAGTTTAGATGACAAGGGACAGTTATTGTGTGCTGGTATTAATAGAATATTTAAAATTCAACAAAACAGATGTCAAGACTGTTGGGATAAACTCTTAACGGTTGTAACGGATAGAAATCAATTGCGACAATTAGATTATGTGATTGCATTAATGGTTGCAGAAAACTTAACTAAAATTAGTGGTGTTAAAGCCTTTAGAAAAATTAGTTATCAAAGGATTAGAGCCAACTGGAAGCTGCTCTCCTTAACAACCTTAAGGAATTTAAAAGCAGCATGAGTGAAATTGCCAATTATTTAGCTAAACAAAAAAAACGAGAGAATGCTCGAGTGACGTTAGATGAAGCACTATTTAACCAGCGATTTTCCCGTTATGCTTTTTTTCGCTTGCGTTATTTTAGTTTGAACTATTTTCTTGAATTAATGATTCACATTGTTGAGTTTTTCTTTTTAATTATGACATTTCCCAAACAGTTAGTTGTACTGTTCATATTTATGAGAGTATTAAGTTTACTTATCAATGGCTATTGGTGGGGAGCGCTAGAAGCATTGCGCGCGCGAGTACGAATATGTTTTAGTTTAAATAAAATTGTTAAACTGCAAAAAGAAATTGGTTGTTGGATACTTTTATCCTGTGTTCTAGCCGGGTTTATTTTAATGTTAGGAATAATCGGGGTAGTGTTGGCTTGCTATTATTTAGAATCTAATATTTTAACCTTAGCCTTGATTTATATTCTATCAATTACGTTGATATCTATCACCCAAATTATATTAAGAACGTATCATTCAGGTATTTTTGCATTACAAAGAGTCTATCGACCACTGTGGACGATTTTAATGCCGAATATCATTAATATTTTGCTTGTTAGTATTTTATGGCTGCCACTTGGGATCCATAGTTTACCACTCGCACTATTAGTATCAGCTATTGCGAATTGTCTTATCACCATTAAGTTTACCCGATTTGCTTATCGAAATAATAATATTCAAATTATGTTTAGTAAGAATAAATTTCTTTGGCTGCGATTTCTTAAATCTCTACTTGATTGGGAAGGATTTTTAGCGGGGGTTGCATTTTTATTTATTAAACTTGATGCTTTATTTATATTGTTATTTTTATCCCTGGTGGGGGAATATCAAATTTTACTGACAGTTTACTTGATTAATCCAATTATTCGATTTGGCTATGATTGGACGAGAATTTTTTATTATGACTATAAAAAAATAGGTGCAGGCGCCTTCTTAAGTATTCAGCATCATTTTGATAGGCACTTATTTAAATTAGCGTTAATAATGGGTTTAATATGTTATGGGCTATCTGTTATTACCTTACTGCTTTTTTCAAATTTGACTTTAGGGTTTTGGGCGTTAAGCATTTTACCTTTATTTATTTTGCATGCTACATTAGGGTTGTTGCAATTACGCGCTTACAGTAATCACCGCTATCTTGATGTCATGGTGAGTAGCGTGATAATGTTGCTTGGCGTGCTTTATTTGGCATTGATGTCAACAACATTAAATATAGCGTTAATCATTATGCTGTTAAGTTTTATTTTGGCCAATGCCTATCTTTTAAAATCGCATTTAAAAATAGTTAAAACAGGTGATTATTTTTATCAAAGCGAACCTTTTTTTCTTTGGCTTAATGCCTTAAAAAAAATTAAATCAGACTTAATTCTGGCTAAAATAAAATTAGACTTTCATCACACAAAAACTAACCGCATATTTGTCGATAGCTTACTTAGCAACCGTTTAGGAAAATATGGCAAAGTTTGTTTGTGTGATAATGAAATCTATTTTTATTGTGATAAAAAGAAAGATTTAATTAATATAGCTTGGCTAACACTTAATTTGCCTGGGTTAGCTTATCATTATGAAACATTTAATATAGTTGCGCCAGGTGCAGTCGTATTAAAAAATGCAATTACTAATCATTTTTTTACCCATTTATTGATTTCAAGTAAAACTATCTCTCAAGAAGATTTATTCGCCTATTACGAAAAGCATTTTAAAGATGGCATGATAATAAAGATTAAAGATAATATAGCTTTACCAAAATTTGATTTCCCCGTGCTCAGTACGATTAAAAGTGGTTTAAGAAGTTTAAAGTTATATAACACCTATAAGCCACAGTTTAGTAGTTTATGTGCTAATGGCCAAATTCAATATTTGTTTTTAATCGATGCCTTTACTGAAAGTCATAAAATTAAAACATGGCAAACTTTATTATGGCGATATCAATTGCAAAATTTATAATAATTTAATGTCTTCTAGAATGGTGTTTATCTAGAATGCAGTTTTGTTCCAAGTCTTTTTTTGATATAGCGATAGTGATGTGTAATTCATTTAGATAAACCGCGTCATTGGGGAAAATAGCAGAAAAATCTTGCGTTAATTCCGGCGCTTTTATTTTTAATACATAAAAGGTTTCAAATGTTTTGTTATAATAACGAAATTCCTCAATTTTATATAAGCTTGTTACTTCAAATTGGTAACGTTTATTAATTAAATCTTTTACTTTTTCCTCAATGGTTTTTGAATGACTATATACTAGAGAAATATGTGCGCCAGCGGAATTTCTATCTTGAAATAAACATTGTTTTGATTTTTCAGGAAGCCCCTTTATTAAAATAGCATAAAGTTTATCAATGTAGTTTTCTGAGACTGACGCATAAATATAGCCATGTTTAGGTGGCTGAATGACTGCATAATTCGATAATAATTTTGCTTGCGCTAAAAGCATGGGATTTTCAAGCGGTGTTACTTTTGCATGGGCACAAAATGCGGTATTGGTTAACATGGAGAAAATAATGAAAAATTGGATAAATAGTAATTTTTTAATAATTCTCATTTTAATTACTCCGTGAATTATTGATAATATGAAAATTTCAATATTAAAAGGAGAATTCAGAAATTGCAATAAATTTACTTTATGTTTTTAAGTAGATTTTAAAGAAGAAATTGAAAGAGATTAAAAGTTGAATTTGCCTTCCTTGGCTAAACAAATGAAAAGTGTGAGTTAATATTTATTTTCGATTACGTAGAGGTTGGAGTGGAATAGCATTATCATCTCCTTGAAGATGTTCTAATGATTGTATGTGAATTTCTTTTTCTTTCTTTTCACATTCAGTTAAAGTATTACTCAGTCTTGCTAAAACTAAGGCGATTTTACCCTCTTTTTGCATGCTGGGCGTTCGGAAATCGGGACCATCACCATCAGCACCTTTCTCAGCATCGAGGGTAGATGCATATTTAGCATGGGTGTTTATTTCTTCTGGCGATAAATTGAAATATTTTGTTAACGAAGTTAAAATTTGAAAAGAGAGTAAAGAGTTACTTAATAATATTTTTTGTATCCTACTAATTTTCTGTTCAATCGATGTATCAGAAAACACCATGATTAATAAATTCATTACTCTAAACATATCATTTTTCGTGCTGGGGATTTTTCTAAAAAGTGCAAAAGAAATGGCTGCTTTACCTTTTTTAATCGTTTTATCTTCATTTATACAAGTAGATTTCTCGTGAACTAATTTACGAATTGCATCTTCTAACTGAACAACAAAATTTCCATCTTTAAATTGATCGGCATTTTTTATTAGCCAATCTCTAAAATCCTGATAGGATTTAGGTAAATGATCAGTTGTATTCCTAGAAAAAGTTTTTAATACATCCGGAATTACAGTTTTTAAGAGATAATGTATCGCATCTAAATTGATATCATCAGTTGCTTGAAGTGGATTTTGTGAAGCCATGATAAAATTCCTATATTATTATTTTCATATAAGAATTATGCATCAAAATAAATGGCAATAAGGGTAGTTTTAATGAAAAGGATATTTGCAAGGAATGCAATAATAAAAATTAAATCACTTTTTTGACATGTTGTTTAATATACTTAACTAAAGAAATCAAACTATTAGAGGTTTCATAACGTAAGTGTTGGATGTGAATGGCTTGATCAAGATTCGCATATTTTTTTAATACTTCAACCAGCCTTTTTTTATCGATTAAATCAGTAACAGCATTGGCAAAACTAAATAATAAGCCCATGTCATTTAACGCGGCTTGTTTTAATACTTCAAAAGTATTAGAACGAATCGCACTATGAAGAATGATTTTTTTATTTGTTAAATAATACCATTGGTTGGGCAAATTAATTTGGGTGCTAACAAAGCAATTATGATTTTGTAAGTCTTCCGGTTTTTTTGGCGTACCTTTATTTTTTAAATAGTTAGGTGTGGCGTAAATTGAACGTTTAACAGAACAAAGTTTTTCGCTAATAACATCTTTACGTTCACTCTCGCCTGTTGAAAGAATGATATCTGCTCTACCTGCAGTTAAATCATCGACATGATTATGCGTAGTAATGTCTAGTCGAACTTTAGAATACGTTTTCATAAATTGAAATAAAATAGGAACAATGTGTTGTAAACCAAAGGTTAATGGGATGCCTATTTTAAGTAAGCCTATTGGTTCAGATTGACCACTTTGTTTTAGATGTTGAAGTTGTTCTAAATTAATCAAAAATACCAAAGCTTGCTCATAGAATGTTTTACCGAAAGTGGTTAGCTCGAATTGCCGTGTGGTGCGCAGAATAAGCTTAGCATCAAGCCATTGTTCAAGTGTATTAATTTGTCTTGAAAGTGTGGCTGGGGAAATATAATTATGAAAAGACGCGTTTGTGTAACCGCCATGGTTCACAACATCGATAAAACTTTTAATACAGGTAACGATATCCATGATTCACATTCTAGCTTTTTTAATTAAGAACTCAAGCTAAATATCTCAAATATATGGGAGGCAATTTAATAAATTATATGCGAATTGTTATCACATAACGATTGCAGATATAATATAAATAAATTAACCAAGCTATATTTGAATTGCTTAACGTATCATTCACTTTTTTACGCATAATATTGATAGGCAAAAAACAAATGGCGTCGCTATCACCAATAAAATCACAGAAATTTTCACAACAAATATTTATTGATAAAGTCAATGGTTGGTGGGCTACACATGTTTTTAGCTTTATGGCTAAGCTCAATCCTAAAGGGATTTGTGCCGGTTTATGTTTTGAATGGTTTGCCTTTCGTCGTCGGCAAGAAGACTTATTAAAATTACTGTTAGATGAAAAATCAACAAGCGATGAAGCGCTAATTTCACGATTAAAAAAGGCGCACGAATCAATAACAAAAATACCTAAATTAATTACAAAAGATAATGCAGCGTATTTAAAAAGCAAAAGAGATTGGTTAGGTGGACAGGTGCACGGTCGATTATTCTACTCAACAAAATTTAAATATTCCCCTTATTTTCAATTTTCTGAACCTGATGAATCAATGTCGAATCAAGATCAACAAACCGCACAAAATTTAATTCGCCATTTTGAAGAACGTTGTAAATTAATTGCTGAAAGTTATGAATTAGAATTTAGAGATCGTCAAGTTATCGCGCCCTCATTTCATGACCTTTTTTATGTTCAGGCTGATCTATGGCGATATTTTGATGATTCAGCAAAGGATTTTTACGAGATTTCAATTTTTGATTCCTTTTCTTCTCACGCATGTTCAATTGAGTATAATCGTGATAATCAAGAATGGACTTTTTTTGATTCTATATTTGGCGAATTTTCTTTTCAAAGTAAAAAAGATTGTCGTGATTATATTGTTAAACATGTTAAAGAACACTATCCCGATATTACAGCAATAATGATTGATTCGTATGAATTAAGTGCCAAAGCCCTCGAACAGAAATTGCAACAAAAAGATAAGCCTAAAATGTAGTATTTTGGCGAACCTGATGAACTAATAAAATTCCCTTCACATTCTCATAAGATTTTCAAAGATATAAAGATACAAACTTTCTGCGGTAACACTGTTGGCAGACTTTATTATAACATATCAGTATAAGGACATAAGCTTAACCTAAATTGGATCCAATAATAATAAAAATCATCTATCTAATTAGGAGGCGAAAATGTCAGCCACACGTGAATCAATGCAAAAAAAAACCTCAGAGAATGAATATTTACAAGTATTAACAACACTAGAATATAATTTTCAAGCTGCCTCAAGAGTCACCACGGATAATTTAATTAGTCAATATCTTAAAGCCGATAATTTCAACTCTCAACAACGAGTTACAAATCTTTTGATTAACAAATTAAAGATGATGAATGAGTCAGAACACAAATTATTTCATGAAAAGATTTGTGATATAGAAGATGACAACAAACGGTGTTTTTTTGAGGGACTATTGTTAGAGTATGGTTTTTCTGTTGAACGAGATTTAGTTCTCGCTAAAAACTATTATCGAAATTCAGACCAACCGTTAAGAGAACTTTATATAAAAGACTCGCAACATCCTATTTCTGATGAAACTGACGTAAGTTTACTAGAAAATATGTGTAACAGATATCATCCACAAGCTTTATATTTTGCTATTAAACAATATGCTACTGCTGATGAATATAGTCCAGATTATAAAAAATATGCTACATATTGTTGCATGCTGGCTAATTTGGGGGATCCAAGGGCTATCGAATACGGTGTTTTTATTACACTAGAAGAACTGAAAATTAACAAAGTTGTCAATGAAGAAATTATTCAAAAGTTGCTTGATGTTTATATTTCAGCGAAATTAGCGGGGAGTGAACCTTATTTCCTTTTTTATACTTTTATACCTAAATTTTTATCTATTCCAACTAACGCCCAAACATTTTCTGCTTCTGCTTATCTTACTGAACGATTAGAGACACGAAAAGATGAAATTATGACAAGTGCTAGCCTAGGAAATGTAACAGCCATTTCGATGTTGATGGAAATATCAGATATTGAGACGCGTTCGCAACTTAGGGTATTATCTTACTACGAGGCAACTAAGCTTATTCGAAAAAGAGAAAATATTTCTCCAACTGTTATAGAACTTATTGCGATGAGTTTAATAAATGATAAAATACAATATCTTCAAGTTGCCTTGCTACCAAATATCAAACCATTAATTGCTTCTTTCTTCATCAAAAATTTTGCTTCTTTTCATTCTGAAAGTGAAGATAAAAGTCGAGATGAAATGCGTTATTCAGAATATCAAAATGTAATACGATCTAAAATATCAAATGCAGTTATAAAAGCAAAAGATAATAGGGGTTACCTATATGAAACTGGCACGGCACTTGAGAAGTTTTTTGCACATAAGCGTGGTTTCGGAAAGCTTTCTTCGGGCATGTCTAATACTTGTGAGACAGTTTACAAAAAATTAATGGAGGCGATTTCTACCAATAATAAAGACATTGAAATGACACAATTTAATAACTCATCACCTAGACTAAATTAAAGATGATGATTCCAATAAAACCCCGTAAATTTTATTTAAATATCCGGGAAAGCGATCTGCTAAAATTTGATTATAAAAGATAAAGAAACTAAAAATTATATCTATTAGTATTTTATTTCAATAAGTTATAGACAATCTAATCATTTAATTCAGCCCCAAGTGATGAATATGAAAAGGAGCTTATACCAAATAATAGGTAGAATTTATCCTGGGGTAAATCCACAGTCATATTAAGTTATGCAAATTGTTATAATATTTCAAATCAAGTAATATAGTGAAACAATAATGATTATAAACGACTGGATTGACACCACCTATCAGCAACTTAATCACGCCGTATCGCTTGTCTCTGATATCATCGACTTTACTGACTTAATCCCTGAGAATAACGAAAGTTTAGAATGGTCTGATGAAGAATTGCTAGAATACCAAGTCGTCGCTGGTGGGCTTGATATCTTTCTTAAGAAAAAAGAATTTATCGATCAACCGCAAAATGTTAATAATCTTAATACGCTATGGATTCATGCCTTAGATCTAAAAAGTTCGTTATTTGAATGGCGTAATATAATATTAGATACCAAATTCAAACAAAATTTTTCTCCGATCATCGAATGTATTGAAGCAAGGTTGCGTTCATTTAATCAAAGTTATCATTAAGCACCGAATGGGTTAGACAACTTTTAGAGGAATTTAGCCCATTTTTTATTTTGTCAAAAATATTTTCCGTTACCTTTTAAAAAAATCAACGACACTATTTTATTAATAAATAGAGTCTAAGTATTTGCGCCATTTTTGCTTTATTAAATCAGTCTGTTACTATTTTTGTATCGTCTTTTGATATGGTATACCATTATCACTTTGATAAAACATAGTGATGACAATGAAATTAAAACGACACTTTAGTCCTTTCATGTTACTGTTAATTTCAATTAATGGCATGATTGGTTCGGCTTGGTTATTTGGTCCTTATTACTCAGCGATTAGTGCAGGGCCTGCTTCACTACTTGCCTGGTTAATTGGTAGTGTTGCGGTTATTTTTATTGCATTCACCTTTGCTGAATTATCTGTGTTATTTCCTATTGCTGGTGGGGTCGCGCAAATTCCACAAATAAGTCATGGCACAACAACGAGTTTTGTCATGAGTTGGATTGCGTGGTTATCTTGTGTCACCATGCCACCGATTGAAACACAAGCCGTATTACAATATTCATCAATTTATTTTCCACACTTAACGTATTTAGTTGGCGATCAACATGTGTTAACCGGCTTAGGAATGATCTGGGCAACATTTATCATGGTATTTCTATCTTGGATAAATATTATTAATGTGAAAAATTTAATTAAAACTAATTTTATTATGACTTTATTCAAAGTGGGGGTGATTGTTATTTTAGTCATCGCGTTTTATAAAAGTCATTTTAATATTCACAATTTCAATAATCCTACATATGGTGGATTTTCGCCGGATGGTTGGCATGGTATTTTATCGGCTGTGGCGATTGGTGGGATAGCATTTGCATTTACAGGGTTTCGCCATGGTGTTGAATTAGCTGCCGAAGCAAAAAATCCTAATCGCGCAATTCCGCTGGCAATTATAGGTTCAGTTGTTTGTTGTTTAGTCCTTTATTTATTATTGCAAACTGTTTTTATTGGTGTGTTAGATAAACACAGTTTAAGCCAAGGTTGGCAGCATTTACAATTTAGTGGTGATGTTGGACCATTTGTTGGGATTGCTGCAATTTTGGGTTTGGTCTGGCTTGTGACTTTAATCTATCTCAATGCACTCGTCTCACCACTCGGCGCTGCGTTAGTTTATGTGACATCAACAGCAAGAATTGTATATGGGATGAGTAAAAATAGTTATTTCCCATCATTATTCACACACCTCAATAAACATCACACGCCGGTAAATGGTATTATTTTAAATTGTATTGTCGGTTTATTTTTATTTTTACCGTTTCCAGGTTGGCAAAATATGATTAGTTTTTTAGTGTCCTCGGTGGTTATCTCTTATGGCATGGGCCCTATTTCATTGTTAGCACTTCGACTACAATTGCCAGAAGCAAAACGTTCCTTTAAATTACCCTTTGCATTTTTCATCGCAAACTTTGCGTTTTATATGTGTAATCTTATTGCCTTTTGGTCAGGCTGGGATACTATCAAAAAATTAAGTATTGCGTTGTTAATTGGGTTAGTGATTTTCTTTTTTCAACAATTATGGTCAAAGAAAAAAATTACGTTAAATATTAAATCAGCACTCTGGTTATGCCCGTATTTTATTGGGTTAATTGTTATTTCCTATTTAGGCAGTTTTGGTGGCGGGTTAGGAAAATTAAAATTCGGTTGGGATTTTGTTATCATTGCAATATTTAGTATTGTGTGTTTGCAATTTGCAGTGAAGTCGAGATTGCCACTTTCTAACATGGTATTCAGTCAAGAAGCATCAGTCAATTTAAGTGATGAAACAATTGAAAATATGAAAATAATCTCTTTGTAAAACGACAATTTATTTAATTGTAAAATTTTGAGATAAAGCTAGCATCTGGAAATTTTATTGTCGACTATGTTAGGATGAAATATTACCCGATGATTTACTGGAGTGTCTTTTGATTCGAGTTAACAATGTCAGTATTTGTTACGAGAATAATGTGCAATTTTCCGTTGAAAATGTCAGCTTAACAGTTAACGATAGTGAAATCTTAGTGTTACTCGGTGGTTCGGGTAGTGGTAAAACCACATTACTAAAATCTTTAAATCGATTAATTCCCATTCACAAAGGCAGTATTGAAATTGATGAGGTGAACATAAATCGAATTAATCCTCAGCAATTACGTCGTAATATGGGTTATGCTTTTCAAAAAATTGGATTATTACCGCATTTAACTGTTGAAGAAAATATTGCCATCGTTTTACGTTTTGCTA
The DNA here is from genome assembly GCA_964352985.1 of uncultured Legionellales bacterium. Lineage (GTDB taxonomy): Bacteria > Pseudomonadota > Gammaproteobacteria > JAHCLG01 > JAHCLG01 > CAYGUK01. The sequence goes on along the minus strand of CAYGUK010000017.1, from coordinate 8,637 downwards.
AATGGTCTAACCATGAGATATATCAACGGATCAAAACACTTTTAAGTTTAGTCAATTTACCTTGTGAAGAATTTGCTAAACGCTATCCTGATGAATTATCGGGTGGTCAACGACAACGTGTTGGTGTAGCGAGAGCGCTTGCAACCAATCCACATTATTTATTAATGGATGAGCCTTTTGGTGCGTTAGATGCAATTAATCGACAATCTTTACAAACGGAATTATTACGACTTCATCAAGATTTAAATAAATCGATTGTTTTTGTAACGCATGATATTCATGAAGCATTACGGTTGGCCGATAGGATTGCGATTATGCATGAAGGCAAATTAGAACAAATTGGTAGTAAACAAGAAATTGTTAATCAACCTGCTAGTGAATTTGTTCATCTATTATTTAACACGTTTATTTTAGATGATTTATTGCAATGACTATTTGGCATTATTTAATTCAACAGCAAGATTTATTGTGGCAAAAATTGTGGCAGCAAATTTATTTAGTTATTGCCTCATTGGGTTTGGCCATCATTATTGGTGTGCCTTTGGGTGTGTTAATTGCAAAAGCGAAAAAATTACAAAACGCGGTACTCGGGTTTGCAAATATCGTGCAAACAATTCCAAGTTTAGCATTATTAGCTCTTTTACTGCCTTTTTTTGGTATCGGTTATGGTCCCGCGATTGTGGCGTTAACGATATATGCTTTATTACCTATTATTCGAAATACCTTACTCGGTATTAATGGGGTTGAAGAAGATTGTATAGAAGCCGCACGAGGTTTGGGATTTACAGGTTGGCAAACGTTATGGCATGTTGAATTACCCTTAGCGTTGCCTGTTTTAATTGGCGGCATTCGAACGGCGTGTGCGATAAGTGTGGGTATTGCAACGCTTGCTGCATTTATCGGTGCGGGTGGATTGGGCGATTTTATTTTACAAGGGATTGCCGTAAATGATATTCGCTTAGTGTTGTTAGGTGCCATTCCCGCGGCATTGTTAGCTATTTTGTTAGATATTATTATTTCGCAAATCGAAAAGTTATATACCAAGAGACGTATTTCAAAAACGATTAAACGATTTATTTTCATGTTACTCATTTTAGTTTTATTGTTGTGTGGTTTTAGTTTTTTTATGATTGTTTGGTCTGGGATCAATCATGAACGCAAAAAAAATACGGTTGTGATTGCGACAAAAAATTTCACTGAGCAATATATTTTAGGTGAAATGATGGCGCAAATGATAGAAGCGCATACCCACTTAAAAGTGATTAGAAAATTTAATTTAGGTGCAACCAAGTTAGTGCAAGCGGCATTATTACGTGGGGATGTTGATATGTATCCTGAATATACTGGCACAGCGTTACTCACGGTTTTGCATCATAGGCCTATACATAATGAGCAACAAGTTTTTAATTATGTTAAGCAACAATATCAGAAAAAATTTCATTTAGATTGGATTGACCCCTTTGGTTTTGAAAATTCTGAATCCTTAGCAACCACACAAGACTTTGCCTTGAGATATCATTTAACAACTATCAGCGATCTCATTCCGATAGAAAATTTATTAATCATCGGTGTTCCACAAGAATTTCGTGAACGGGCAGATGGGTATCCGGGGTTAAAAAAATATTACGATTTACATTTTCATCAAGTGGTGAGTATGGATCCTAATTTAATGTATCAGGCTTTAATTAATCATCATGTGAATTTGATATTAGCCTTTACAACGGATGGTCGGATTGCTAGTTATCATTTAAAAATTTTAAAAGATGATAAACATTTTTTCCCGCCATATTTTGCGGCAATTGTAATAAGGCAACAAATCATACAGCAATATCCAGCGCTTCTAAAAGCGTTAGCACCTTTGAAAAATAGTTTAGATAATGCCACCATGCAACGGCTAAACTATTTAGTCACAGAAAAACATCAGTCACCATTTTCTGTAGCAAGACGATTTCTACTGAATAAAAAATTAATATAATTTAATTATTAGGGACTTATATGCCCAGTAAAAATATTTTAATTATGAGGGTATGATTCTTTTTAGTTCAAGGTATTGTTTGCACTCATTTTCGTTTGTGTCTTTGATAAAATTTAGGATATTTAATAATATGGGTATGTATTTAAAAAGAATCGATAATTTTCACTTGATTGTAAAAAACCTTGAAAATAGCCTCTATTTTTATTCAACCGTGTTAGGGATGCAAAATCATCTTGTCGATAAAGATCATGCAATATTACAGTTTGGCCGAACTAAAATTTCTTTATTTGAGTTTGGTGCTGATTTTTCACCGATGCCTAAAAATTTTTTCCCAGGATCCTATCGATTTACCCTAGAGTCAGGATTAACATTAGATGAAATTGATTTATTGTTTAATCGTTATGGTATCGAAGTGTTAAATGGACCCGTTAAAGCCATGGGATCAAGAGGTGAAATGATGGTGTATCAAGTTTTCGATCCCGATCAAAATGTTATTGAAATTGGTCAGTATTAAGTGTGATGAAAATTTCCAATAAATTTATTTTTCTTAATTTAAAAAGGTAATCGTTGATATAAATATTGATTTTCCCAATTTGCTGGTAAATATAAATATAACCACATGGGATAAATCGTATGGGTATCGACTTCACTAATTGATCCAATACATGAAGCAAAAGGCGTATCAATTTCAATGCCAAAAGGATAACCTCCTCCTTGCAAATCGATCATATGGGCTTTTACTCCCGCGGGTGCGATATCGCCTGATGTCACATATATCGGCATGAACACGGTAAAATTACCAAGAGCGAGACTTTTAGGATTAATGTAAAATTGATGCGAGTAATCATAGAATTTTTTATTTACCTCTGTCACTAAATATCGCACATTAATCAAAAAAGGTTTTATCAAACATTGGTCATCATTTTTAATCACGAGTTTCATCATTTTACTTTGGACTTGACCTTGGCTAATTAAATTAGTTGTATTTAACGCAATGTTTTTTCCCCATTGTAATTCAAATAAAGTTTTATTCTGTGTTGGATTAACCAATGTAGAATAAGGTAGCGGTTTAGTCTTGGCATTTAAATAACTACGAATCAACGTTTTAACTTGATAAATTTGTATTATTCGCGCAAACCAAATAAGTATCGCAAGGCAAGCAAAACTTATTACGGCAAAACCAATGGCTTTAATGATAGGTTTCTTAATTGTCGCCGGATGTTGTTTAATGGTTTTAACATAATAATACGTATCATTAAATCTTTTCTTGCTGCCAAAATAAATGACAATTAAATTAATGAAATAACCAAAAACCCAACATTGCCAAATTTCAAGATGGAAATAATGTCTTGGCATGATGAAGGTTGAGGGATAAGCAAAAAAATACATAATGGCTAATAATAAGAATGTGGCTTGTTTTACTTTCTTGAGCGCTATCGATAATAATAACACCACAGTTAACCAAAATACTTTTAAGTGGCTCAATAATAAAATGACAGCACCATAAGCTCTGACAATAATATCATTTGGAAATGTCACTAAAATTGTTTTGTAAAGTGCACCTGAGGCAATATCATAATTTCTTGAACAAGGAATAATCTGCGGCATATTTAAAAAATGTTGGCCATAAGCACTCACCATTGTATAAACATATTGATCTAAGAAATTATATCCCCAACCATAAATCGGTGAGGGATAACCTAATTGTTGAATAAATTTTTTAGAGGTGCCGAGTAATGGAAAATGAAAAATACAGCTACTAATTTCAGGATTTTGATAAGTGAAAAAAATAGGTAATGTGACTAAAATAAAAACGCCGATAAAAAGTAGAATTAGTATTAAATTAAAGAATATTTTTTTTCCAGCTGTTTCTGGCAAAAAAAACAAGGCAGTGATCACCACAAACGGAACAAATATTAATAAGTCAGGTCGAAAACTTAATCCAACACCTGTGACAACCCCAAGCAATATAAACAAAGTTAATTGTTTAATTCGACTAAATGGGAACTTTACTAATACACCCAGCATCAAAAAATCTAAATAAAAAAATGGCACTTTGCCAAAGTCTCGTATTGTTGCTAAGAAAAAATGGTTTCGATCACCCATTAAAACAATCAGGGTTGCAATAATGGCGATAATTCGTCCCATACCAAGCCGGAATACGCCATAAAGCGCACACATGGCAATTGCACATAATAAAATAACTAAATAATTAATCGCCGACCATTTTATTCCGGTGATTTTCCAGATGGTGGAAATGGCTATTAATTGATAATACCAAGCAGAGGCTGCAACATGTTTATTAATGACTAAATTTTTAGGTAAATCTTGGCAAGAAAAGCTCGATGTTTTTAATGAAATAAAATTATCGAGAGCTTGACCGCGTTCACCTGAAATCGTTCCCATTTGTTTACCGCAGGCCATTAAAATGGCAGGTTCATAATAGGCATAATAATAATTAAAGTCAGAACGCGTTAACTTAATAGGGCTTAAAATTTGCTGTGCGACGATAAGCGAAATAATAAAAATGAATAAACAAATAATGCTTTCCGTAACAAGATTGTTTTTTATGTGCATTGTGCCCGTGTCGTCGAATGAAAATATATATGATAAATTGACATAGTTCTAAAAAAAAATCAATTATATACCCTTTGATAGTTTAGTCATGAAATAAATCGGGGAAAATTTTTATGAATTCTAAACTTGGTCTTGGATAAGTGGTGGATTGCCAAAATGTGTTATGGGCCATTTCATTATTAATATTAGCATAGCGAAACAATTGTACGATGCGACTATGTTCAGCAGACGTATTTGCAATTGTTTGATGCCATAATAAACTATGAAAAATTGCAACGTCACCAAATCCTAAGCGCATTTCATGGCGTTGATATTTATTTAATATTTCATCGTTTAATACCACTTCATAATAGTTTTTATCATTATTTTTAATCGGCATTAACCCTTCTTGATGAGATTCGGGCCAGTAATATAAGCCACCTACTTCTTCGTGTTGATGATTTAAACTAAAAAATAAAGTAATTTGATCGAGTGATTGCATCAATCGGGGATAATCTTGATGTATTGGTAAATTATAGCGTTGAAAAAATTCACCATGAATAAAAAAATGTAAAGTATCGCCCGCTGCTGGGGTCGCAAAGATTGCATCTTGACCTAAAATTGCAGTGATAAGCGATAGTATTTCCGGTTGGTATTTTAACAGATTAGCACTGATTAATTTATTAGGTTGTGTGCCCATATCAGCTAAATATTTAGGTAAACTTTGATCGACTTTTGCGAGTGTTGAAATTAAATCATCAAAATTGCTGTTTTCATTAAAGTCCATATTCACTTTTTGATACAATACTTTGGTGAGACGTTTTAAATCGTCGAGATAATGTTGGAAAAATTCATTTTCAGTAAATAAATTTGGCATAATAATTACACCAAATTGTTGAAATATCTTTGCTAAATGCGCGCAATTTTTTTCTACATCAGCGAGTGTATATTCAGGAAAGATGAATGGTTGTGCCATGGTAATTGTCTATTTAACAATATAACCACCGGGTGTCGTATAAAACGGGAATTTCCGAATCACAGGCGGATTACCTGCAAAAAATTCATCAACCGCTTTAGATTCACCAGGCAATTCAGATAGCGCATATTCATCGAGTAATATTACACCACCTTTAACAATTTTATCGTAAAAATATTTTAGGCTTGTTAAAGTGGGTTCATAAAGATCGCAATCGATGTGTAATAATTTTACGCGAATGCCAGGGTTATCTTCGACAAATTTAGGTACGGTTTTATTGATATCACCTTCTACTAATTCAATTCTGGGTTTATGACCAGAGGCTCTATCGTGATCAAAAACATTGATAAGAGATTTTAATTCTTCATAAAAATTTTCAGAACTCCAGCCACCTTCTTTGTAATCGATATTTTCATTTTCATGACCATCGTGTTCATGCAAGCCTGGAAAACCTGTGAAACAATCAAATCCAACAACACGGCAAGAACGATCATTGGCGTTGACTAATTCGACTAATTTCGCAAAAAATAATATAGACTCGCCTTTAAATACGCCGAGATCGATCACAGAACCCGGTAAATCTTGTACCATTTTAAAGGCTTCGTAACGGGCGAGTAATCGACCAAGAATCACGCGACGCATGTATAGTGTGCCTGCGTTTGCAATGTGACCTTTATCATCGATTCGCATTTTCATGAGTTCGTGAAGTTTATCAGTGACATAAGCATCATCTGGACTAACAGCAGGCTTTTTAAGATCGACCATCGCAACACTTCCTTTCAATGGGTGATATCTAAAAAGTCTAGCATATCAATAATATGTTGCCAATTTGTAGCAAATAATAGACATGTATGTTGAATGTAAGAATATAAAATTTCTAGGTTACAACAGAATACAACATTTTTGAGGTATGTAGCCTATTTCCAACGTCGATATGTTGATATTTAAATATGATAATAAATCTTCTTCATCTTTCATTTTTTTAAAAAACGCTTCACAGTGTTGAAGTACTATTAATACAAAATCACTTAATTTATCTGTTATAGGACTTGAATTATTTATTTCTGAATAAAAGCGACCAGTTATAAATGATACGAGTATTTCTGCTTCACTTATTTTTGTATAATCAATATTTGAATGATTGTTTTTTTTATTGGTTAATATTGCTAGTAAATTGTTTTTTTCTCGAAATTCATCCTGGAATTCAGTTAATAAGAAAAAAATAGGATAATTTTCTCGTTCTCTTTTTAATGCTTGTTGTTTTTGTTCTTCGAAAAAACTTGCTTGCCATAAAGGTTTAGGGTTTGACATAGTTATAATTATTTTAAAGTTATTATTTTCAATATCATAACTTAATAGCAGTAATGATCAATCAGGTAAAATTACAGGAAAAATAAGATTGTCAACTTAGACGGTATTTTCGAATTCAAAGGCATCAGACAAAATATTTTTTTCATCAATACCAGCATTAACTAAAATATCTCGTAAAGTTAATGACATATCAAATGGTCCAAAAGCAAAAAATGTCGTGTCAGTAAAATCACTGTGATCTGTTAATATTGTTTCTGCGAGTAACTTACTTTCTTTGGTGTCAGTAATAATTGGTTTAAAATGAATTTGTTTATACACTTCTCGCCAAGCTTTAAGTTGTATCGCATAATAAAGCTCAGCGTCAGATTTTGCACTCCAGTAAAGATAAATTTCTGTTGTAATTTCTTCTTCCTCTTCAAACTGACTGAGTATTGATTCGATGATGGCTTTACAGGGTGCAAAGCCAGTGCCGCCTGCGGCTAAAATGACTTTTTTATAATGCTGATTAATATCAACATAACTATGTCCAAAAGGTCCTTCAATTGTTAAAGTTTGATTAACGATTAATTTTTTAAATAACTGTTGCATGTAAGGAATGTTATCAACCGGTTTGATATGTAGTTCTAATATATCATCTTCATTTTGTGCTGTTGCAATTGAATAAGGTCGCTTTTCTCCGTTTGAGTTAACGATATAAATATATTGACCAGCATGAAAATCAAAATAGTCTTCGTCTTTGCATGGTTTTAAAAAGAGTTGAAAAATATTTGCGGGTAAACGATTAATTTTTTTAATTCGATAACGTGTAGTCAACAAAAAACTCCTTATAAAATATCAAGCTCATGCCAAATGGAATCAACTTTTGCAATTATTTCATCTGACATTTTAATCGCTCTGCCCCATTCTCTTGTTGTTTCACCTTGCCATTTATGTGTGGCATCAAATCCAATTTTAGAACCTAATCCAGAAACCGGTGATGCAAAATCTAAATAATCTATCGGCGTATTTTCAACGGTAACGCTATCACGGACGGGATCCATTCTTGTTGTCATCGCCCAAATTACATCTTGCCAATTTCGTGCGTTAATATCATCATCGGTCACAATAATAAATTTGGTATACATGAATTGTTTGAGGAAAGACCAAATACCAAACATCACGCGCTTTGCATGACCTGGATATTGTTTTTTAATGGTGACAACAGCAAGCCGATAAGAGCAACCTTCTGGTGGTAAATAAAAATCTTGAATTTCCGGGAATTGTTTTTGTAACAAGGGAATAAACACTTCGTTTAAGGCTAAACCTAAAATAGCCGGTTCATCAGGTGGGCGCCCGGTATAGGTGCTATGATAAATCGGATCTTTTCGATGAGTAATTCTTTCAACCGTAAAAACGGGAAAGCGTTCTTGTTCATTATAATAACCGGTGTGATCACCAAATGGGCCTTCAAGTGCAGTTTCTTTAGGATCAATATAACCTTCTAATACAAATTCACTGTGGGCTGGAACTTGTAATTCATTGCCAATACAGGTGGTGACTTCGGTTTTTGCACCACGTAATAAACCAGCAAACGCATATTCCGATAAACTATCTGGCACAGGTGTCACGGCAGCAAGTGTAGTAGCAGGATCGGCACCTAAAGCAACCGCAATAGGAAATTTTTCATTTGGGTGTGCTTCACACCATGCTTTAAAATCTAGTGCACCACCACGATGTGCTAACCAACGCATGATCAATTTATTTTTTGCAATCACTTGTTGACGATAAATTCCTAGGTTTTGTCTTTTTTTATGAGGCCCTTTGGTGATGACTAAACCCC
>CAYGUK010000016.1:0-49352 GCA_964352985.1 uncultured Legionellales bacterium | reverse complement strand
AATTTTGCTGATATTTTATCTGGCGGCCCAATCGTACCCGATGATATTCAAGTATCACAACCGTATTTAACGCCTTTAAAAATTGAAGAATTGTTAAATACGGTGATTAATCCTTTAGTAGAATAAATACGAAATTTGGTCGCTATTCAGTATAAATGAAGAATAGTTACCAAACTTTTAATTATTATTATTATTTTGTTTTCGATCGAATAAAACGGTATCGACTTCTCTGCTGGGTAAGCCTTCATATTGAGGTAAATCATCGGTAATTTCAAACCAAGGTGATTTTGAACCCACAAAAATATGCGCTTCGGGTTTATTATCAGGTGCAACATCTAAACCGCCTATCGGTAAGCCAATGTGTTCAGGTTTATCATCATAAAGACTAATTAAATTCGAGCCGCAGGTACGACAAAAAGTTTTTACTACATGCTTTGATGATTGGAATGTTGCTAAATTGTCTTCGCCTTTAACCCAACTAAAATATTTTTTTTCGACAGTGCTTCGTGTTCTAAAGGCTGCGCCATGCCATCTGCGACACATGTTGCAATGACAATTGACAATGGGGCCAAGTGGTCCGTTAATTTCATACGTGATAGCGCCACATAAACATTGTCCAGTTAATTTTTTCATCGGGTTCTCCAGTTTAATGATTATTTATTAGCTATGACTTTAATCGTTTTATGCAATTGAATTTATTTTGTATCGTCAGTCATCTTTCATTATAATAATATAGAAAGTTTAAATATTGAAATAATTCATATCAACCAATGCTAGGGCGCTTAATAGGACGACAATAAATGAAATTTCCAATTTTTCTAATTCTAGTTTTGTGTGGTTTCACATTAACAGTTTTTGCATCTACAACTTCATATCAAAACTGTATTAAACTACAATCACATACTTGTTTTGTTAAACTTAATCAGGAGTTAGATAGTAAACTACAACTTCAATATCATAATCTTTTGCAAAACATGCCTAAGTCGTATCAATCGCAATTAACCAGTTATCAAAAAATTTGGCAACAATATCGAGAAGCGGCTGTTAATTTTTCTAATTTACAATCTGCTTCGATGCAACCTTTGCTAAGAGACCAAACCTATGCTGAATTAACTTTGTCACGAATCAAACAATTTAATCAATATTTGAGTGAATGGCATTAATAGAATATTTATTCAGATTATATATTAAAGTTCTAGGCAATGAATTAGTTGTTAAAATAAATTAATACTTAATCTGAAATAATACGAAAAGACAAAATTTTTTCCACAAATTATCATCTTCTAGAGAAAAGTTCAATTACAGGTGATGCAACTTCATGAACATTCTCACGACGATTAACTACTAATCCTAGGTTACTCTGATTTGATTTTGCTGAAAGGCATTTCAAATATCCGTGATTAGGATCACAGGCTCGTAAAATTGACTTCGCAAAATCCATGCCTGAGAAATCTGGTTTACTCCAGAATGAACAATCATTGCCATTAGGCATTACCCAACGCATCCACCAGACTAGGTCGCTAATGTCACTATCATAGAATTTTTGATTTTTTAGTGGTGGTAATTTGTCTAATGACGTCATACTTGCAATAAATAATTCAGCAGCACGTCGCAATTTAGCGATGATTATACTTTGATGATGCTCATGGCCCTTCTTCACTACTCCTACATCCACCAGACTTTTTTTAATGTCAGATATTTTTTGAATGAAAATATCTGACATAATTTGAGATGTTTTAGGATATATGGAAGGAAGTCTTTTTGGCCAACTATCATTGGCTAATAAAGAGTGTGCTATCAAGATGGCTTGCATTCGCGGACATCTTACAAAATGAAATACTGTTAGTGTAAGCCCATAATAGTCTTCTTCGATAGATATATCAGCATTAGCTTTTAATAATAATTCAACGCTTTCATAATTTCCTGAAGCAACAGCACATTGCAAAGGCCAGTGACTTTTAAGAGAAAGTTGATTAATTTTATTTCTAGCTAATTCGGTAATACGCTCTGGACAACCACTTTCCCCATCAAGATTTAAAAAATACTTTAAAATATCACTATGCCCCGCTTTAGCTGCGTAAAGAAGAGGCGTAGACTGTCCAAAGGTAATAGTAGGCACGTTTGATAAAATTTTGACACATTCTAAATGCCCATTATAAGCAGCTACTGCTAAAGCAGATGTTCCACACTCCGAACCCATAAACAAAACACTTACCGCATTAACTGATGATCTAGCAGTTTGGGCATCAGAAATACTGCAACCACTCCCATACGACCCACAGTTATTGAAGTAATAATTTAAAGTATCATGATTTCCATAATAAGCTGCATTCCATATTATTTTAGGTATTATATCATTGTATTTTATTATGGGAGTACCATTCGGTATTGTTGATTGCAGATCAAAATAAAATTGACCATATTTTCGATTTTGCATTATTAACCTAATTATACTTCAATAGTCGAAATATAATAAAAGCATTACATTATTTCTATTAGCCTCAAATTATACGTGGTAATTTTATGTTAGTCTTGATTTGAAATGCTTATTATCCTATCCGGTGTTATACTTCCTTTAATAATTACTTCAGTTTTACCACAAATAGAATCTAGTTGTTGTTGAAAAGCAGAGCGAGAAGTATCTCCTGAACAATTTATTTCTTGAGCCATGATTAAACTCCATAGTCATTTATTATATTGACGTCAGATCAAATTTGAATATTTTTAACTATTTATATCATGTTATATTATACTAAACCCAATATTTAAACGAGGCAAAGTTTGTTTCAGAATTATAAAAATCTATTTTATAGTATATAATAAATAATTATTTATTATATAAATTGATTAAAAAAAATTAGGAAAATAAAATTCTGACTATAAATGTATAATTATATTACGAATTTACTATCGTTAGTGCATTCGCTCATTATTGTTTAATTAGGTAGAAATTAGTAGGATTTGGTTTACATTTTGATACAGTTGTTATATCTTACGCGCTTTAATACTCGAAAAAATATATAGAAAAAATGAGTCCTCAAAGTAACGTTGATGGTAGAGAAGCATCAACTGCTGATACACATGTTTCATTACCCAGTGCAACAGAAGAAGAAAGTGGTGTAGTTGTTTTACCAGTATCAAAAAGCCCTTCTTTTTTTAGAACGTTATTCGAATCTTCTAAAGTACCCATCATGTTGGCCAATGGCGATATCGCCTTTCAAGTGGCGGCTTCAGCGCTAGATGTTTCTGGTGCAAAAAATGTTGCAGAACTTGTAGCAGATTTGAAATATGGACCTGTATATGCGGCTGCTGCTGCTGTAGGTGCCACGACGACTGAGTTATTATTAGATATGATGGGGTGTTGTCAACCTGAACCAGACGCAACATCAGAAGCAGAACTTAACCCTCATGATTTAAAATATTATAGTAAAAATTCATTATTAACATTCGTGCAAGCCTTACCCTGGACGTTTATTTTTGATGGTGTCCGTCTAGGTTTAAACGCAAATTCCTATCCTTTCTATTCTTTTTGTTTGGTGGCAATGGCGTTGATGGCTAAAAGTGGTTTAATTAATATGGTGGGTAAAAAATTAGGGGTGGAATTGCCTGCAGGGTATATCACTAAAGATGCGTTGTCAGATGTCGCTTTTGCTATGTCAGTTTATTTAGGATTAATCCATTCAGGTGAAGGCGTCAGAAATGTTGCGGGTGTGGGTCAAACACAATATAGTTTTGTTTTGTTGACGACGCTTGCCACAGCAATCGATACCAAGTTAGGTGTTAGTGATAAAATATCGAGATGTTCTAGTTGGGTATGGCGTTGTTTGACATCATGTTGTCAATCAAAAGCAACACCTCAAGGAACAAGCACGCCACTTTTAGCCGATGCTGTAAGTTCGACTAGTCATCGATTAGGTGGGGATGGAGAAGTATAATAAAAAAATGAGAGATTATTGAAAAGTAATTTCTATCCCTTCATGAGCAATAATTAATTCATTAACAGTGACACCATTTTCATCATTCGACTCTATATTCGTGGTAATTGTTGTCGGCCATGCATTATAAACCGTGAAGGTAATATTATTTTGGGTATCATAAATATAATAAGTGTCGCGAGAAATAGTATTCATTCTAATTCCATCACTAATTTGCCACACTTGATTCATCGTATTAAAGGTGACATCTTTTAACGTAATATTCCCATATTTTGCGATACCAGGTAATTTAATAGCTGAAAAATTATTCGTGTCTGAATCACGATAAGTGAGTTCGGCTGTTTCAAGCTGCATCCCTTTAACATATGAAAAAGTCGCAATTTGATTGCTGATACTACTTTCTGATAAAGTAAAATTACTTGCTGCAGAAGTAGTGAATGAAAATAATAATATAATGAAACTAAGAATAAGGTATTTAAATTGAAGCACCATTTTTTAAATTCCTTGAATGTTTTATAATTAAGTATAGTTGATTTATTTAATTATTGAGCTTTAGATAAAGGGCTATATTTTACAACAAGTTATAAATATAACTAGGAGAGACTTCGGTTGATCAATATTCTACAATTACGTAATCATAAGGAAATTAGACTGGCCGAAAAAATATTATATGATGTTTATATTGTTGAGCAAGCTTGGGATTTGCATGCAAATAATCAGTCAGGATTAAAAATTGTCGAACAAAATGGCCACCATTATTTAACAGATGATTATAGAGAACACGCGGTGTGGGTTGGCGTTTTTGATCAGCAAGCATTAGTAGGCTGTGGTAGAATCGTTCAGCGTGATAAAAATAAATTACTCGAAATAGAACGTTATCAAATAAATTCAACTTTACAACAAAAAATTAAATTTTCAAATTATCCAAATCTTGTCGAATTAAATCGCAGCGCCATTCAAAAGAATTATCGAGGTCAATCAAACTGGCTGCAGCTTTTATCCTATGCCTTTCAATATTGCTATGATCATCAGTTATCTGCCATCGCAACAACTTCTATTTCCAAAGTCAAAAAGCTACATCATGCTATAAAATTTAATCGTCTCGAAAATGAAGACTTTTATTATTCATCCCTTGATAAATATCCGGCTGAAGTATATTTAGCTGATTTTGATAGTGGCGATATCTTAACAATTAGAAATTGTTCTAATGATTTTAGCCAAAAATTATGATGGTTACTGATTTGTTTCTTCATATAATTATCTTGTATCGAAAAAAAGGATGTTTTAAGGTGTTCTATTTAACAGAAGATTACTTAAGTTCAGCCGAAGATACTACGTGTTCACTTCATAACGATTTAACTACTCGTTTTTTGCCAACTATGTTTGGCAATTATTGAATAGTTTGCGCTATAGTAATATCCTAGGACTCGGTTCGTATTGAATTTTGTAACATGCTAATTATAATATCCTTATTTTTTTATTTATCGTTTTATCTCAGCAATATTTATAGATGGAATATAACAGATTTTTTCATAAACAAAATGATTTTATTTCAATTTACAGTAGAGATAGCTTAGTGGGATAATGTAGTTTCAGTTTATCTGTTTTGGAATTAAAAAAATAAAAAGGAAAAAATGTGGCCGCTACTTTTTCAAGCTTTATCGAATCTGATTTAAATCAGTATTTAATACAATCTGAGATGAGTTTACCTGATGGTGTTTCACTATCATCACTTGCAACGGCAATTGAAAATGCAATTCGTGGTATTCAAGTATTAGAACCCTCTTTTTATAGCACCAACAAAAATAATATATTTACAATTTTAATATCACAGCTATCTACCGCGCCAGAGTTGACAAGCTCAAGTTCACCTGATGGTACTGTTCATATAGCACATGCAAAAATTGAAGCAGCGACAAAACGTATTTTAATGGAATATCGAAGTGAGCAGGTGCGTTTGAAACATGTGCAATTACAACAAGATAAGATGATGCCAACGTCTTCGTTTTCTTTTTTTCCATCTCTAGAATTATTATCCCATATACGGTTTACATTAAGTGAAGGTTTTTATGTTGAATATAATTACGATGAACTAGTTAAAAAATTTGCTGAGGGTGACTTTAGTATTTTAGATAGCTTTTCCCCACAAAACTTATTACCATTTCTCTGTCACACAGAAAAAAATCGGCCACCGTTATTTACTCTTTTACCTGAAACTTATCTCGAACAATTATTTCAGCATGCGCTAAATTATTATCAATGTGATCAACGACATTCTAAATTGCAGTCAAGTCAATCATTGAAACAATTGCATAGAGGTTATTTGCATGGAGATCGTCTACGTCGTTCACTTGCAACATCACCTGCAGAAATTGAAACATATTGTTCAATATTATTTTGGGCACTGTATTGTAAAAAAGATCAAACTACTATTAATGATTTGCTTGTAGACATTCAACAATCACTTAAAAATGGCAAAATTCCATTAGTTTATTTTGCAGAATTGCTCTATTGGGCAATCCGTTTTAATCGACCTGACATAACTCGATTAGTTGTAGATAAACTTCAAACGCCAGAACAAAAACAATTATTAACAAAGTCTCTCTATACTGAATTGTTATTTGTTTTTGATAATCAAACTGGGCAGCACATACTTTCTGACAATGGCAATCGATTTTCTCTACTCCAACTCGCCATAATTTATGATCAACCTGAAATATTCAAAATGCTATGGACGCAGATAATTGTTCAATCAACTTCATCTAGTAGCTCCAGTAGTTCTTATTGTTCATCCGAAGATAAGTTTTGGCTTCAAGAATTAAGACTTGCTGCTGAACACTCGCCAGTAATTTTTTGTGACTTACTCTCCACATGTTTAGCGAATCTATCCAAAAAGCCTAATCCAATGATGGAAAAAATTATTCATGAACTCTGTGTAATCGCTGATGATAGTAAAAAACCTTTAACACCACTGATGGTCGCAATTGCAACAGGCAATGAATTTCTTGTTCGTCAACTTTTAAGTTATGGTGCTGATGTTACTCGGAAAACTGATCAAGCTTCATATTTAGCTGCAAGAAAACATGATCTCAATATATGGGGAAATCAATTAATGTTAGACATTGCAAAAAATCAACATTTTGAATCAGATATAGTTATTTCTGCGTTATCAGCAAGACAAAAATCAATCAAAGCCAAAAAATAAACGCTAACTTAACAATTCACGGTTCCAGACTATAGCATTGAATAATTATCAAAGAGAAAATCAAATAACATCAGAAACTACTCTGGAAGTTCGACGAAGTGATCACAAAAAACTTAATGCAAAATCAACTATCTGGGGTTTGGGTGCAATTGGTCGTTGTCTTACATTGATTGCATTTACTATTGCATCTTGCAAAGTGGTATCTAATTCAGATATGTAATATGGCATTGAGGGCACTGACCAAAATATGCTGTTTATACAATAAAAAGTGAAGAATTAGCAGAGCAAATTAAAGCTATATCAAGCGTACAATCCAGAACTGGTTATGGCGCGAGAAAAACTGTATTTAGGTAAATGATCTTATCATAACCTCCTGACCTTCAATCCTTGGTGAGGAGGTTATCTTTCTTTCATTAAACATTATAGAGATAAAAGACACTTGCGAAAAACTCTTTCATAATTTATTAAATTGCGAAGCATGTTAATTTAACTTTGTTGCCAAATTTTTGCTTTGTATTCCACGAGTTTTAAATGCGTTATAAATTAAACCCAACGTGATCATGGCTAAAAACGCAAACAAAATAAGGATGAATGCCAGTAAATTATTAAAAGGTAAATAACCCATAATAATGACAGCTACCATCGCTGAGCCCATGTTAAGAAAACTCATCATTGAAGATGCACTGGCTCTACAGCTTATTGCTTTTGATGCGTAAAATGATGCTGATGGGAATAACATACCCGAAAATAAATAAAGCCATGATGTCGAACAAAAAAACCATAGGCTATTATGTTCAGCGCTTAGGAATAATATCGTTAATGATATGATACCTAGAAAACACGCAAACATTGCAAAGATGATGATATGTTTCGCTTCATATTTTCGCATCATGCTGTGAGAAACAAAACCACTCGCGCACATGCCAACCATATTAATGATATTCCACATGCCATATTCACTCGGTGATAATCCCAATAAATAATGCGCAATTAAAGGGGCGGCTGCAGAAAAACCATAACCAAAAGCCGAACAAAAACCAACGACAAGTGAATAAACAATTAATTCTCGAGATGACAGTGCTATTTTATAATCATGCAACAAAGACATTAATTTAATGGGTTTTGCTAGATGCGGAATATGCGGGAAACACCATGTACAAAATAGCATAATCAAACCATGAATAAAGAGGACGATAAAACAACTTTGCCAAGAAATATATTGCGTTAAAATTCCTCCAAAAAACACTGCTAAACCGATGCCAAGCGTAAAGGCAACAATGGTAAAGGCAAGTGCTGCTTTTGATTGGTGTTCATCTAGATAAGCGTGAATTAACATGAAAGTACAAGCAAGTCCACTGGCAGCGCCTAACGCACTGACAAAGCGTCCGAGTAATAGTAAATCAAAATAATAATGATAACTTGCGAATAAACATAGGATTAAGCCAAAAAGATTGATGATTAAACCTAATCGTAGTGCATTTAAAGGATTATAGCGATTGGCGAGAGGGCTATAAATTAATTGGCCAATCACATAGCCGAGTAAAAAAATCGAAACAAGCCACTCAACGCTTCCATGAAGAATATGAAAGCTGGTTTCAATCGTAGAAAGCGCAGGCGTGATCATTGCAGCAGAAATAGATGCAATGCAAATATAGGATAATAATAAGGTGATTTTTAATTTGTTCATTAGAATGATACTCACGAAAAAAAGCCGATATTATTAGTTTAGTTAAATCTCTTGTGCTTTACAATTAAATATATATTTATCATAGTAAAGTAAAATTAAACAATAGAAATTTGTATTACAGCGTTTAAATTCAATCAAATTCAACAGAAGTGAATTAACGTCTCTCCTTAAAATATTCCATTAGCGGCATTAGGATAGATTGATTATGGGGATTATCATCTAGCATTTTTAAATTCCAGTAGATCCGACTGGATAAAAAAAATGTAATACCGAATGAGTTTTTAAGTGATTGAATAATTTTATCTATCGTGTCAGAAGCGCGATATTCGATTGAAGTGAATTCGGGGAGAATTAAATTAGTCATGTTCTCATTCCAACAAATTATCGTTTTAATAATACTCCTAGTTAAATTTCCCTACCGATTGTTTACAATCAATTATATTTGTACTATTGTTTAGAGATATTAAACAATATTTTGGATGCCATTTATGGTCAATATTGCATTAAACCAATTTGAGCAATTCATTTTAGTCGCAGAAACTGGCAGTATCACCCAAGCGGCAGAGTCACTGCATGTAACAAAATCAGCGTTGAGTCAATCAATTAAACAATTAGAAGATGCCTTAAAAGTGCCTTTGTTTTTTCGCACAACGCGTAAAATCACTTTAACCCATGAGGGGGAGTTATTGCTCGCTCAATGCCAAAGATTAAAAAGTGAGTTAGATACCACGCGTCATTTAGTGGGCAATTTTCATGAGAAACCACGAGGCCTATTAAGAATAAGCGCGCCTTTTTATTTAGCAAATAAAGTGTTGTTAAAATTAGTTGAGCAATATCAAAAACGTTATGAAAATATTAAAGTCGAATTAATCATCGAAGAGCGATTACCCAATTTCCATAAAGAAAATCTCGATATTGCTTTTGGCATCAATTGGCCACCACATGAAGATATTATTCGTCGTCCAATTGGCAAAACAAAATATATTCTTTGCGCTTCACCAAAATATTTAAAAAATCATGGCACACCTACACGATTAAGTGAATTAGCAGGACACAGTTATCTTCATCATACAGGCCGTGGCAAAGAAAATTTTTTAGTGGGAGTTAAAAATCCTAATTCTTTAGGATTAACTATTTCGTTTTCAGCTAATAATGCTGAGATTATCAAACAAGCCGCATTAAATAGTATGGGGATTATACAATTACATCGCTATATCGTAGAGAAAGAAATTCTGAGTCAAAAATTAATTCCTCTCCTTGAAGATGAATTAATTGTTAACACACCTTTATATATTTATTATTATAAACATCGCTATGTTCAACCAAAAATTAGAAAATTTGTGATGTTAGCTTGTGAAAATATCGACATCGATATTTAATCTTTTCATCGTATATTTTCTATCATATTTTTTTTTAAGTCTTATACAGAGTGAGGTATTATCGTGATTATTTGAAACTGTTGATGCTATCGAAATATAACCTATTTGAAACAGGACGAAACTTTTGTGTAACCCGCATTAAATCAGGAAACAAAGCATGTGAAATAAATAAGCAACAGTGAATTGTAAACCCTCCATTGTTAAAACCACTTTAAAATAGAAAGTTAAAATATAATAATTTTTGAGTCATCTCATTTTATATGGTGTTTTTAATGAGTGCTAAGTTGCAACTTTTAACGTATCTTGTGCAAAATAATTATCAACTAATAAATGAACATTATTCATATAAATAATTTATTGTATAAGAAATGATAGGAGACCTAAATTAGTTATGGCTACTCAAGAAACAGAAATAAAACGAAAAGCAGAATTACAAAATACAAGCACAGCAAATGTAATGTTAACACTACGAGATATTCAAAAAAAATATGAATTAAGACAAACTGCTAGAATATTTTTTTGTGACTGTGATGGCACACTAACAACTTTGCCTGGACAATTGTTTTTTAATATTTTCATAAAAGGTCTTCATTTAGAGAGCTTGTTAAATGATGGGACATTCACCAATTTTTTAGTCTATGAAAACGATCAAATATACATCGATCTTGAAAAGATAACGCAACATAAGAATTCAAATGAAACTGTGTTGAAGACAGATATTAGAGACATTAAAAGTCTAATTAGAGATATTATGTATCAAAGTCAAATTGATTTCCCACAAGAAGCCTTCCCAAATATTTCACGCAATAAAATATTATTTATAAAAAAAGAGACTTTAACTATATTAAAAGAATTACTAAATGATTGTAGTAAGCATCTTATTATTTTGTCACGAAATTATGAAAGTTATTTGTTACCATTGTTTTCATTTGTGTTAAAAAATATTATTGATAATATTGAATGGCGCCGAATTTTAATCAACGGCTTATATATGACAAATGACCATGAAAACACTGAACAACAAAACTGTAATGCAAATAATTTTATAAATTTTCCTGTATTTAAAAGGCTTAAACAAATATTTAGAAATGAACAGGTGGTTGAAGAATCCACAATTGGTATTATTGGACGAGAGTGGAAGAACAAACAAAAAGTGCCAGATATTATTCAACAAATTCTGAATGAATGCGTAAACGAACAAATACCATTTGTTTACTTAGATGACAGTCTTAGTGATTTAAATGCAGTCTTTAGACACTTTAGCATATGGGGAGCTGTATTACACAAGGTAGAATCAGGTAATTTAAGACAAGATCAATATCAAGAAATATTAAAATCACTTGAATATTTAGCATCAAAAGAAGAAAGCGATCAAGAAGCCTTATCATCGGAAGAAGAAAGCGATCAAGAAGACTTATCTTTGGAAGAAGAAAGGCATCGAGATGCCTTATCTCTAGTTGATTATACGCCTAATATTAGATCTGAGAGTGAACAAACTCAAAATGATGAAAATCATAATAACTCTCTGAGACAAAGGAATAATATAAATCCAACTAATCAAAGTACCAGTATTGAAGAACCTGAAAATCAAAATGAATCCCAAAGAATCTGCGGGATTAAGCTGAGATAATATATTAGCAAACATATTTAAATACTTTAAAACAACTTTAATGAGTGAATTATATTAATGGATAAATTTAACACCTCTCAACTTACTCATGTTTCAACAATAAGATCTTTGCAAAGTGATGGGAGTCAAACTCAACATCATCAAGCACAATCGGAACAAAAACGTAAGTTCGAGAATCAATCTACCGATGATTCTTCCGATGATTTGTCACACGGTAGCGCCAATACAGGCGTTAATCATTCGCAATATCTTCATCAGGAAAAATATCTATTAGCATTAGATCATGAAAAGCGAGGAGAATTTATTCTTGCTGCAAAATATTACTGGAAAGCTGCTGTTGCTGGTAATCAAGAAGCTGAAGCTCGAATTTTTCATCCATATAAGAAGGATCTTAGAAATTTACTCTCATCTGACGTTAGATCGACGATGGCTAGTTATCAAGCTACTCAATTAAATAGACAAATGATTGAAAAAGAAAGAGAAGGTTATTTTTATTTTTTAATTTGTCAGCGAGCTAAGATTGGTGTTAAATATGTTGGAAATTTGAATTATCGCTTTTTCTTACCTAAACCTCGAGAATGTAAACATTCTTTTGCTAAAGTCAGTTACATGTATTCTCTTGATTTGGCTAAGACTAAGGTTAAGACTAAGGTTAAGAATACGGTGACTTTAGAAAGTCTTGCAAATTTGCTTTTAGCGGCGAATGCTGATGAACCTTTTGCATTATACGATTTAGCCATTATTAATCTAACGGGTCATAGTTATTATCCTTATTTGATAAATATGAATGAAGCTGTGAAAAATCTTAAAAAGGCAGCAGAGCTAGGTTTAGTTAAAGCATTATATAAACTCGGCGAACTATATTTAACGGGTTATCGAATTTCAGAGAACAATAAAATTGATCAAAATATCAAGCTATCTATCCGTTATCTTCAACGTGCTGCTGACCAAGGTTATGCTTCGGCCCAATATAAACTTAGTACAATATTTTTAGATGGTTCTCAAAATGATCAACAAAGTGTTAACAATGCTAGATTTTATCTACGTTTAGCAGCCATGCAAAATCATCCAGAAGCACTGAAGAAGCTTGAATCTCTTCCTAAAGATGAAGGCAGTAACATTCCTCACTGTGTGATGTTTCAGCCGAGTAGATCAAGTGGAGATGGTGGGATTCAATCTCAATTGCAACCTACTTCGCAAAATCAACATTCTAATAGAAGATAAAAAAATTTACTCTCTTTCATTAATTAAAACAACATTGGAGATTGTTAATGCCAAAAAAGTCAAAGAGAATGACATTGAAAAAATTAGAACAAGAATTCAATGAATATAAAAGTAATAACAATAGAATAATCGATGAATTAAATAATAAGGTTGAACACTTAGAACAATTGTTAAATTCGCAATCTACAGACACTCAGCAACCAACAAAAAAACGAAAATCGATAGCAGATAGCAATATTACCTCAACGCCAAAAGTGAGAAAACAAAATAAAGATCAAACACCCTCGCAAAATAATGGTAAATGCGAAGCAGTAGAATCAAATTCTCCAGAGAAGGAAGCCGAGCTCCTGCCACTTGTATTACCAGGACTTAAGCCAACATGTGATTTATCAAGTCCGCCAGGCCTTAATAATGACGATGAGAAAACACGAACAAATAGTAATTCTCCCTTTGGACTTTTTAGCTCGTTGCAAAAACCAAAGCCAAATTTCAAATATCGATTAGATAACTCAGCAGGTAATCAAAGTAATGTGAATTCAATAAAAACACTATCTCCTTCAGCAACAAATAATACATAGTGCAATCATAAAATTTTGGAGTGAGAATGCCTAAAAGTAAAAAAAGGAAAAAACCCGATACGCCTACTCTCGATACATCTATTACAAATCATCCAAAAAGAGGAAAGTTATCTTTATTACCAGTCGATGATTTTATTTCTAGTTTAACTATTACAAATTACCAGGGAAAAAGTTCTTTCCAAGTACCTGTTCGTGGTGCGGCAGATACTGTTAAAGAAAAAACTTCCTTTGCTAAATATATTAATAATATTAGAAAAAAATTAAATCAATTTCTCTTACATTATTCAAGTGGAGATAAGATTAAAGTTATAGGTTCTTTTTTAACAACAATTTTAAATACTAATTTCAATGATGGCACCTGGATTATTACTCCACATTCACAAGATGTTTTAAACAGTATTTTTATTCCAGACTATTTTGATACAAATACACAGGCTAGTACTGAATGTCACTTTCTTATCCACATCATAAAAACAGGTGATTGTGAATTAATGTACAACATCATTTGTTTATTAAATAAGGCATTTCATTCGTTACAAAGTAGACAAGGCTTAAATAGTTTTGATATGTGGCCAGTTAATTTGGATGAAATATTTAAATTATTTATTATGTTATATATTCCACGTGATGAAACATGCTTAATTAATATGATATTAAAATTTTCTCATTATGATTTTAGCACATTCCAAATAAATAATACTAAGATTAAAAAATTTTACGAAATGATTTTTTATCACAGTAACTTAGAAAAGAATGCCTGGCGGGTTTTTGATAGAAGAATAATGAACTTTAATTTTAGTTTATCGATAGCTGAATTTCTCACTATTATGCCTCAACCCTGCGGCCTTAATGTAAAAGAAATTTTGACACAATGGACAACGTTGTATTCTTTTTTTAGTCGCGTTCATGTTGGTAATAACGAAGAGTGTTTAGTTAGTGCAAATCAGATATTAGCGATCCCTGAAAAATTACTCAATTGCTATGATGAGCAAGCTGGTGAACTCATTTTATTAATGATAAGAAGCGGTAAGTTTATAAGATGTATAGAATCAGATAGTTCATTTAATATGATTCTTCGATTTTATAATGAAACTAAATTTCTCAATAAGGTTTTGAAATTTATAGATGATACGTATCATTTTGGATTGAGGACTTTAGTCGTTGAAACAGTGATGAAAATAGTTGAAAAAGCACATGGTCGGAATGATCTATTTGAGAAAGAATCAATATTAAATTTGTTTAAAATATGTGTATTAGATTATTTACATGAAGAAAGTAATGATAATCACTGCTTATATCGATTCATCCCTTATTTTTCAGATTGTCTACAATTACCACAAATTGATCACGCTAATATCGACAATAATTTACTAGATAAGACAAAACCTATTTTAAATGCTTTATTTAATGCAATAAATCTTAATTCTAACATTCCTTATCGGAGTGGAACAATCGATATTATTTTTAATATTTTGTTTAAGACAAATATTAAATTAAATAATCTTGATTATGATAATTATAAATTATTAATTTGTTTTATATACGAGTGTGCTAAAACACAAGCCGAGAATGTTACTCAACTGGACAAATTTAGGCTATTGATTAATGATTTAATAATTCAGTTCTTGACTCAATTTTCATTGGTAAAAGCCTTGGGCCTTTATGAAAATTTGGATGATGAGGTTGATAAATATATCGGTTTAGATATCTTGTCGGAATATTTTATATTTGAAAATATTGATCTTGTTATTAAATATCTTGATCACTACGCTGTAGTAAAACTCACAAAGAAGTTACTAAATAGCAGTGATGAATATCATGCTGGGATTGCTGAAAATTATCATAAAAAAATTCAATCAATGATTAGAATGCTGTTAAACAATTGTATGAAAGATAGTACACTCCGATCTAAATTACACGGAAAATTTGTAGAGAGAATGCAGGATGTTTCAACTAAATTGTTTAATACGTTAAAAACAATAAACTCATCGGGTATGTTTAATGAAAAAACAGCTACATTTCTTATCAATCATTTGCTTAAATATAATTATCTTTTTTTAGCATTTAAAGAAATCGCCATATCTCATCTTGACATAATTCAACAAATTGCTGCAATTAATGATCCACATAAGTATCTCTATCTTGCATTATGTGAATTAAGTATATTTCCGTTACATGTTCAATCAGATGAAGGAGCATCTCCGGAAAAACGAACGAATCTGAGAAGAGCATTAGCATTTGCGATAGCAGAAGTCTTACGAACAACTTTAATTAATTTTGATGTTGGTGAGCAATATGAGATGGAATTGATAGAAAGTAGTTTATTTAAACTTAATTCAACCATTTCATCGATACAAAAACATGTAGCTTTCAATCCAAATCATAAAGGTAATACAGCGTTAATGGCAATAAGTAGTGTTATTGAATATTTTTATGTTATAGCATTTAGCCCAATATTAAGTAAATATCTTCATCTTGAAAAGTGTATTATTTTTAAACCCGATGGTGAACGCTTTAGTGAAGATGATTCTTCTAGCTTGGAAGAAAGACACAATTTCAGATTTGGTCGTTCTCTCTTGGAAGAAATACACTTTTTAAACTTAGGTATAATTTATCATTTGTTGATTAAATCAGATATTATCCTCATGGATAAATTAACATCATTAATTTCAAGTCGAATATCTTATAAGTTAAATATAAGTAATTCAGAATTAACTTCTAATCGTGAATCATCGTCATCGTCATCCTCATCACAAAATAACAATATTCAAATGTCACCCATACTAAGGTAAACAAATGCATAGTCACCAGCAAACAACTCACGCAACGACAACAAGTACGAATGCGACATCCTTGTCATCTCAAGGCTTGCAGCCAATGCCTTTTAGTCAATCTTCAATGCCACCCGCGAATGCCACACTTCACCCATTACCGACTACACAGCCTCTAGTATTTGGTTTGCCGTATCCGCCTAATGTTGAATTACAACAAGAACAAATAGTTCAAGCTAATATAAGATTTAAACAAGCTTCAGATGCTCTTGAGGGATACGATCCTGAATTTCTCCAAAAGATATTAAGCGAAATTAACGTACTGCCAATGCCGAATACAGCGATTATGCCAAATCCATTTAGAAAAAAAATAAAACATGGCAACCCAGATTTATTTATCAAAGAATTGCAAAGAATTCTCAACTGTAAAGCCCCAAACATTATTAATAGTTTCAATCATCAAATTGTAGGGCAAGATGCTAGTATTTTTTATGATCCTACACGATTATTGAAAAAAGTAATGGAACTGTATCGGTATCCTCAATTTCCATCATCAACTTGGTGGGATGAACATTCATTCGATAAAGAAAAGTATCTAAAAATTATCGCCGAATTAAAATATGAGCGCACTCAACCTCATAATGCAATATATACTATTTGTTATTATGCTGCTAATGCGCTGCTCTTAATAAAAGTGTGTAATATCAAAGCGACACATGATCCATTTTTTGAATTCATCAAATTCAAGTATCCTGAAACAATCAGGCCAAATAGACTAAGAGCTAATAAAGATCGTGCTTGTCGGTTTAATGAAAATTCTCGTGATTATATTTGCAGATTTATGAATGTGCCTGGTCAGCCAAAACCAGGAGTCGATAAGACGAAAAAATCATCCTACACACTCTATGTGCCTGGTAACGTGCAAGTTTTTAATCCAGAAAGAGGAAATAAGCATACTAGGTTTTGTTTATTAGCAAAAGTAGCGTTATCTTTAATTGATCCGAGATTTGTTTTTCCAATAAACGCAATGACAGATGATGGGTGGTGGTTAAAAAATATAAATAATCAACCAAATAATTTTTTCCCTGTTACAAAATTTGAAGATTTGCAACGTATTTGTTTAGCAGGACTTGGTAATCAATTATTACCTCATAATGAGATCTTAATTAAAATGCCAAAGGAACAACTTGTTGGCTTTGGTATATTTAGTGATGATCCTTGTCAATGTGTAGATGCTTGGTTTATATATGAATATTATGCAAGCCTTACTGCTAACAATTCACACGAGTTTTTACCTTGTATATTATCAAATGATGACATGCCTATAAGATTGAGTCTTGAATTGCTGGCATTATTTGTCGAAGAAATGCTTAAGTTCATATCACAACAAATAAGCAATAATCCAGAATGCTTTAAAGATCCGAAATTTCTTAATTGTTATAACAGCATTGTCAATTTCTATGGGCTTTGTGATACAGCAAAAAATATTGAGTATTTTGGTACTTTCAAGAATCAATCTTGGAATAGATTTGATTTTGATAATCTCACTTTTGATGCGCAATCTCAACAAAATAAAGATTTTATAAACCAAACTGAGCGTGAAATAGTTTCCAATAACAATGATGATCATCAATATTTACAGTATTGTTCTCAAGTGAAATCTTTTATCGATGATGAATCGTCGAAGGATAAATTACAATTTATATTTAAAAAGATTTGTGAACTCAACATTGGATTTGAAGGATTTATCATTAAAGCTGATGTCATGAAAAATATAAAATGTGTTCTTCATGGATTATCAAAAATCTTATCGGGTGAAAATCTAACACGCTATATCTATAATTTTTTTCTTAAATACCAAAAAATTATGTTCAATCCTAATCAAACAGAAAATTCTGAATCAACGTGTTCAAATAAAGATATTATGAACTATTTATTTAATGTGTTAGTTTTTTTAACCAAGATTAAACCATTGTCGCAAAAAATTTATGAATTAATAATTATGTTATTAATATATACAACCCCCATCCAAACGGAGTATGGCATTGACTATGAATTAGTTTATGATTTTGTGAATATCGAAATCATTTTCTCTTGGTATTTTAAAGAAACTTTACATTCTTTTAATGGTGATTTCTTATCAAATGAAGTTAATCGATTTTTATTACATGCCTTCGCAGATACAAATACTGAATCAGGTAACTTGTTTATGTTGTATCGATTGCTCACCTTTATTTTATTGCCAAAACAGGGTGAAAAATTAGATTTTCGTTTGGTTTTTAAAGATGATTTACTCAATAAAATTAAGCAAAAATGTGATGCTTATCAACAAACGGAGCAAGATCAGGATTTTACAATTTTGAATATCGTTAATCTAGTACAAAAAGTGTGTGAACATTTTATAATTGAGCAACAAGTTGAAGTTGACGTGCAAGAGTTTGAAGTTGAAATGGCAGCATCTTCACTGCAAGCGACTAGGTAAATTATAGGTTCTTCATTCTAAATCTAATATCATTTATTTGTTTTATTATTAGCGATAGATTGTTTTGCCAATGAGCAATTTCTATTGCATGGTTTTTAGTTTAAAAAAATAATCGCTAAACTTTTCAAGGCGATAAAGAGCTCTGATTTTGTCAAAGTAGGAGTTGACGTTATTTAAAAGAAGTGATTTTCTGTTTAAAGGGAATGTTTGTTAATAATAACGAATATTTTTATTTTAGTTTATCGACAATTTATGTTTTCAATGTAAAATTAGCGTTGACTGTCACGATAACAATACCGCTAGTTCAATAATGGGCAAGTCATAAAGCCTATCTATTTGAACACTGTAAGTGACTATATTGTTTTTAATTACATGAGGAAAAAACAAGATGAAATTTCTTAAAATATCAGTAAAAAATCATCAAATCATGCATGGGTTTGACAAAGACAATAATGAAATTATTCAAGATGTAAAGGTCGAAAAAGCGACAGTAAAATTAATCGCCATTGACAGAATTTTATCAATTAGTGAAAAATATATTTTAACAACTTATAGTGATAGGCTAATTTATTGGGAGTATCAAGAAGCGTTTACCGAAATAATGGAGCAATTCACCACTGCAAATTTGCTTATTGACTAAATGATGCGACTTGAAAATGATAATTAGATAGATTAAAAAAGCTGTTACATATTTATAAATCCTAAGAATAACCGAAGCCAGATATGGGACTAGTCAAAATATTAATAAGATAGCATTATTATTTCCACAAAATAATAAACGTTTAGGTAGGGTCTACAAAGGATTGTAAGTATAATTAGGAGAAATACGATGCCGAGAGAAAGTAACAGCAATCAAACTCTGGATGTCGCGAGTTTAGTATCACCGCCTTCGTATGAAATAACATCTGCTCAGATGAGTCAACTCGAAATTGCATCAACGCGTAGTAGAATTGCTGATACCGCCTTTGGTTGTTCAAGTGCTGCGACATTAGGTTTCTGGGTTTATTTAGTAAATGCTGGACAATGCAGCCTAGTCGGTGGCATAGGTTTACATGTTAGCATGCTTTGTTGTTGTATCTTTGGCGTAGGATCTCGACGCTCATCTGAACAGACTGAAGAGGTACTAAGCGAGGTACGAAATAACCCTGCTTTGTCTTCGTAATTCTAATTGAATTTTTTTTGAAAAAAATAATATGGAATTCTAGAGTAGTTTATTTAATTATTTATTGGATTCGATCGAGGGATTGATTCCTCGCTCACGTTGTTCCCTCGTCACCCCGTTGGGGCGGCTCTACCGTCTAAAAATAATTGCCGCGCTTTACGCAATAATTTTATTGAACCATCAATTGATTAAGTATCAAGCATATGATATTAAATGATGACATCTGTTTTTTCAAAAATGCTGGGGCGTAGAAAGGGTAGTTTAAATTTCTATAGTCGTACTCAAAATTTAATGAATTTGATTGTATTTAAAAACCAAGAAAATGTTATTTGAACGAGTTAAATTTTATTGATCTTGTTCGAAAAATAGAATTTTCCCGTTCTAAATTTGACTTAACTATTTTACAATCAAATTCACTAATTAGTTCTAACCAAGAATTTTTTAAATTAGTATTTAATTGCTTTTCAAATTCAATATATAGTACTAATTGATTATTAATTTCATGATAATTTCGGGTTAAAAAATAAATAGCTCCAATATGTTTGTGGCTAATCTTTGATTCTGAAAAAATATTTTTTGATGCATTTACATATAATTGAATATTTTTAACATAGCTTTCATATGGAAGTTCAATAAAAAGAATCCCAGGTCTATGTATATTTAATTGTTCAAAATATCCTTTAAGCTTCTTGATAAAATTATCTTTATTAAATTGTGATTTTGGTCTCAAATGCTTTACTTCTATATTAATTGTTTTATACATTTCCTAATGTAGTTTTAAGATCAAAGTCATATCCCTTTTTTCTTTGCTCTTTTACAAAATTTACTTTACTACAAATATAAAATATATAGATTTCGGTATGAATAGATTCAAATTCGTGTAGCTGAATTGAGATCTGACTATGATTAAGAATTTTTTCCTTTGTTTTTCTTAGCAATAAACCAAACCCAGCTTTTTCTTGTAGTTTATACAATATGTCAGATAACTGACGAATAATTATTTGAATTTTGACTTTAAATTTGTGATTTTTAAGTGTATCAAGAAGTAATGTTGCTATATTTGTATCAAAATAAAACTTGATAATCTCAAAAGCAATAATCAGTTCTTTTGCAGATACAGCTTGACTTGCGTCTATTCTTGTTAAATCGAAATCAGACGAAAAATTTTCAATATGCTTCCAAGTTAGTTTTTTCATGATTTTATTTTCCTTCATATTTACAGAATAGTTGAACGCACAAAAGCAACAGTTACTTGTTTTATGAATATACTAACAAAGTTTAGTACAATTTTATATTGTAGTATCCCATATTAAAATCGAGATATTTTCTAAACTATTTAACAATGGGGGCACACCAGACTTAATACCACTGACTGATGGGGTCGCTGAAATGAGTTCTATTATTTCGTTACTATTAGAATCAATAAAATCACAAAATTTTTTTTTTGAATGTTCAAATGTATCTCAAAAATTATCACTAACAGATAAATTAATTCGTGATTATGTTGAAGAAACTCATACTGAAGTGGATCGGGAAAGGATTTTGAAGAATTGAAATTATAATTAATTATTACCAAATCTTTGCCCCCAACAAGTTAAAATAAACTAGGCTTGAATCAACTATTATCCATGCAAAAAAGAAAACATCTAATAAAAGAAAAGAATAACAGGCACGATTACAACTTGGCCAATAAAATCCTTTAGAAGGTGGCAGTGGGATTTTGTTATTATTTAATTGACGATCCATGTATGGGTATGTAAACCTCAATAGGATTAAGCAAACAAACATCAATGCAAGAATGATGAAAATGATTGTATAGCCTAGTAGTTGCCTTATAACCATTTAATATCCAATTTAAAACATTATTATTAAAATGCTAATAATTTATTATTGCACCTATAATCAATGTCAGAATAAAACAAGTAGCAAAAATAAATTCTAATGAACTAATGATAATATCACGTTTCCTAGCATATTTATAAATGTCAAATCCTTTAAATAAGGAATTATAATATTTACTTTTTTTATACGTTTTACCTAGCAAGTAGTATCTTGATAGTAGTGCGCCATAGTTGATTGATCGGTTCATTTGAGACCAGTAAAAGTTAAAAGTTTGAGGTAATGGGATATTATTATTTTTTAAAACATTATCAAAGTGTCGGCCGACTATCAGCCATAATGGAAATGCATTAATAAATCCACCTACGAAACTTATACAAAAAATAATAAAAATAATATCATCCATGTTCATTTAGTTCTTTTTTCCAATAATGATCTGCTACTATAGTAGCAGCTAAAGACGTTAGACCAAATCCGATTGCACCTAACCAACCTACAGGAGTAAGCATTAAAGCTGTTTCAGCAAAATAACTGAATAAAAGAGGAATTGAAATGCCAAATGTTAATTCACCAGCATCTTTAACTAACTTTTTTTGCCAATCACCTCCATGTTGATATTTATCTGCTATTTTATAGATATCGCATCCAACTTCAACTAAAAGTCCCGTCGTAGCTATAACTTTCAAGCCTCTAGCGACTCTTAATGCCAATCTTGCTTCTGTTGTATCAAAGATAGTTAATCCTTCTCGGCCTAATTTACGAACTCTTTGTAATGCGGTAACTGGTTTTCTGAAATATTTACTATTATGGAGATTAAAACGACGCATATCATCGCCAAATTCACTATTCAGTTCACGCATTGCTTCACGAGTTTCTAACCAATACTTTCTCTCATTTGCTGAATTAATATTATCAGTTAAATTAATCGCTGATTTGTTGGCTTTCTTCATCGCTTTGGAGTATTTAGACAATCGCTCACTTCTCGCATCAATAATAGCGGTTGTGCCAGAATATAATAAACTTCCTGGCGTTAAGTCATCGTCGGGATCATTATTTTTAGGAGTATTTTTTTTATCTAATAATCCTTGCTCATAGGCATCATGATTAACAGAATTAACTAAATAGGTCATAGCTAATAAATGTTGATAACTTATACCTGTTTTTTGAAATTTTCGTAATTTATATCTTGCAACGGAAGGGAGTTGATCCAAAATATTTACGATATTTTTTGTTTCTACCCTATCAGGCTGATAAGCGTAGTTTACCCAGATTGGTCGATTAGGGGCTAAAAAATGATCTCCACTCATCGAGCAAACCGCTCTAGTATAATGATTTTCTTTTATAATTTTGGTTGCTTCGTCTTTAATGTTAGTTGCAAAAAATTTGCGAGCGACTTTCTCGGCGGTATCGTTCGACGAAGTAAAATAAATCATGATTTAACTCCATTTATAATTTTGTTGCGTTTGTTAAATCATATCCAAATCGTGTCGGTGTTCCTTGAGTATTATTTTGTTGCCGTTGGTAATACATAGATTCTATTGATTCATAGTTTAATGATACTTCTTCAACTGGCATATTTTGGCCAGAAGTTTCACGATTACTATAGTGAGTGATTAGTACATTTTTTAATATATATTTTAAATAAGTATAATTAGGGTTGCCGGTTGTTACATAATCGATTTCAACATTTTGTATTACTTGGCCCGTAGCAACATGAGATAATAAATTGATCGTGCTGCGATCAACTGATTTTACAATAGTAAAATCACCAAATGCTGGATGACTAGAAATTCTATCCTGTTGACGACCAATTGAGGAATTTACTTTTTGAGAGACACCACAGAATTCAATGTCGTGAATTTGTATCCAGTCTTTGTAATTTTTATCGGTAACGTTACCTGAAATGCCATCTATTTTCATATATACAGTCATGATTTATAGTCCTCCTCAATACATTGCTAATTAAATTATAAAACATAGCTATGGTATTATATTAATGCTTAAAATAAAAATATCAAGAAATTAAACAAGTAAAAAACATTAAATAAACATAAAAATATGTTCATTAGCTATTAAAATTGATCTTGCATCAATTGAGTGTACAGTATAGGCGCAATCAAATTTTTGTTAAATGAGAAACACATATAAATTTAGAAATTAGTGAAGCTTGTTAAGAAGACTTATTTGATGAGCTATTCGACACATCACTGGGGATGTTGATGTTTTCGCAGCAGAGAAGTTACTATCAAAAGAAAATTATTTTACACTACAATATTCCTAAAAGATTAGAATAAATAGATGAAGAAATAAATCAATTTTTTTATATAATTAATAAAAATGTTTTAATTTCTAAAGAGCTTTAAGAAAACAACTATTATTTTGTTAAATTCTCAATGATTATTTTTGCATTAAAAATGCTTTTTTAATATTAATTACTATCTATTTTTATACATAAAAAAGAGGCGAAAAAGGGGTAATACTTAAGTGAGTATGAGCTATATCTAGAAAATTTTGAAAAGTTTTAATTTTAATAATTCAATATTTTTTATTTGCATTTATAATTTGATGCTTGATGTGACTTGCTAAAAAAAATTCTTTTGGGTTCGATTAAAGGATTGATTCCTCAGTCACTTCGTTCCCTCGTCACCCCTACGGGGCGTGCTACGCACGTCCAAAATTATTTGCCGCACTCGCAAGCTCGTGCTCTTCGCAAATAATTTTGTCAAACCCTCTTATCGGGTTCAAATCCCTCTCTAAACGAAGTTTTATTCGAGTGATGAGTTGAATTGTAAATTGGCGACTTTATTTAGTTGGCGGAGAGAGAGGGATTCGAACCCTGGGGATGTTTGGAATAACTCTATGAAAGATATAGAAAATATTTTATATATTTTATTTGAGGTCGGGTTGAGAGCAGTTTTGTAATTTGTTGCTGTTTTCTGAAAGCTAATGATGAATTTTATTACTTTTTTTATGGTGTGATGTTACCAAGGGGGGCGAAGCCAGGAAAGCGGTATTTGATAATGATCGTAACAAAGTACCTGAGACTACAGTAAACAGTAAAAAATCATAGTAATATACGTATTTTCCAAGCATTTATATTATCAGTGGTTATCGGGCTTTGTCTTAAAATATTTCCAAATTATAGCCAAATATTCTAACATAATGAAAAAAGGCAACCAGAGAAGTTTATGAAAACAATTTTAACATGTATTTACTCAATCTATCCTCAACAAAGCACAAAGATAAGTGTTAAAGATGTTGATTGCAAATATCAGGTTTATAATTCAATATAATCAAAGCTCTTCCTTATAAATTGAATGAGGAACAAACTAAATTTTATCGTTTAAAACATGCTAAGCTTATTCTTGATAAATTTAAAATATGGCTAATATATTAGGTGAATGCATTATATTGCATGCTTTAATCGGGCTGTTAATTGATAAAATATCTCAACATTATCAACCGGGATTAAACTATCACGAATTTTCTACTATTAAAAAACAAATTGTAACATAAGGATAATCATTAAAAAGTTTAACGATATTGTTATTGATTTGAGGGTAACAGAGGCGATGCAACTGTATATCAATTGGCGAGCGCTAATCGGCATGTTTTAGCTGTTTCGTGTTTATTCATTTAATGCAACGAGCATATGAATTGTGCTCTGAACTTGAAAATTTACAGCTTATTTCGACATTGAGCATCATTATATTTATGTTTGAATAACGGTGATTTATTGTGATATATATAATATTCGTACTTTAACAAGGGACAAATTTTTATTTCGGTCATTTCGCATGAATGTGTAAGTACTTCTATCTATTAAAAAGATCCCCCTATTCGCGAAGGATGACAGAGATGATATTAAAAAGGAATAAAAACTAAATAATGAATAATCTCGATTTAGCCATTAATAAATTTGATTCAATCTCTAATCAATATCCTAATAAAACTGCAATCAGTCATCTCACTAAACAAGTTTCCTTTATTGAATTACAACAATTATCCTATGATATCGCACAGCGATTAATTAATGAAGGCTGTCACAAACAAGATATCATCGCTGTTCATATGGATAAATCTATTTTTGCTATTGCTGTTATTATCGCCATTATGAGAATTGGCGCTATATATTTACCTCTTGATTGTTTAAATCCAATAGAGCGAATCAAGTTAATTATCAATGATTGTCATCCAAAGATGATTCTCACAGATAAAGCTAATGCAAATATCATTAATCATCCAAATACTCTTAATGTCGAAAAGATTAAATTTAATGGTTTATCTACTTACAATAATAAAATGAATCAAAACGAAATCTGCTATTTGTTATACACGTCAGGATCAACAGGGACACCGAAAGGTGTATTAATTTCACATGCGAATTTGTCTCATCTATTAAATGCGTGTCATGAATTATTTTCATTTACGCCAGAAGATAAATGGATTTGGTATCATGCCTGTGGATTTGATTTCTCGATTTGGGAAATTTTTAGTGCTCTCACGACGGGTGCGACACTTTTTATTCCAAACGCTAAGATTAAAAATAATCCACAGTCTTTATTATCATTTATTTTGGAAAATAAAATAACCATTTCAGCGTTTACACCACCAGCATATTATCAATTTATTCACGCCCTGTTGTGCCAGCAAAACACTAATATTTTACCATTACGATATATAATTACTGCAGGGGGTAAATTAAACGTAGAAAAAGCATGGCATGATTTAAATCATATTGATGGTTTGGCCAGAGTTGAATTAGTCAATATGTATGGAATTACGGAAGCATGTATTCATTCTACTTTTTATAGCATAAAGCAAGGTGATAGTTTAATTGCTGATTCTGAATCTTGTATAGGAAAAGCATTACCCGGTGTTGAAATCAAATTATGCCATTTTGAAAATGGCAACATGACAGAATCTAGTATAGAAGGCGAAATTTGCATCGCGGGTCCAACCGTGTCCTCAGGTTATATCAAACGTGAATTAAATACTAAAATGTATTATACCGCTTATGATCAATCAAATAAGAAAAAAGTCTATTTACGTACGGGTGATTTTGCTCGCTTTCTTGTCGATGGTAGTCTGGATTTTATCGGAAGAAAAGATGAACAAATAAAATTGGCGGGTTATCGAGTAGAACTTGGTGAAATCGAAAATGTTTTATTTCAACATCAAGCGATAGTAAATACTAAAGTGTTAAAAATAAATAATGACGGTGACACTTTTATTGTATTATTCTATCAACTTAATAAGAAAATCAATCTAAGCCAAGATGAAATTGAACATTATCTTGCTGAGAAATTACCTTATTATATGATCCCAATGTTTTTTATTGAGATACCTGAATTTAAATTAACGACAAACGGTAAAATTGATAAAAAAGCACTATTAGAGTTGTATCATACAACCTGCTATTGAAAATCCAGTCCCAAAACCAATACAGATGATTTTCATGCCCGATGATAAGCTGCCATCTCGATTTAATTTTGTTAATGCAATGGGGATGGTTGATGAGATAGTATTTCCTGGAAAATTATTATCGCGATAAAATTTATCATCAGGTATGTCTAGGATCCTCTGCAAATTATCTAACACAACATTGCTAGCTTGATGGAAAACAAATAAATCTATTTTGTCTTTTTCAAGATTGGATTTCGATAATAAATCATTAATGGCAGCCGGGACTTTTTTTAAGACTGTCATTAACATTTTGGGACCATTCATGTTGATTTGTTGATTGTTCAAATATAATGCATCGAGTTGACTTGTATTTGTATAAAAATAAAATTCACATTTTTTTCTATTATTTTTTTGTATTATGGTGGCACTTACCGCATCAGAAAATAATGGACG
This sequence comes from uncultured Legionellales bacterium, assembly GCA_964352985.1. Classification (GTDB taxonomy): domain Bacteria; phylum Pseudomonadota; class Gammaproteobacteria; order JAHCLG01; family JAHCLG01; genus CAYGUK01. The sequence continues at coordinate 21,601 of CAYGUK010000016.1, read as the reverse complement.
TAAGGTTTTGTTGTCTTTTGAAATATACTGATTATAATTATTGGCAGTCACTAATAATGCTGTATATATTTGATGAGAAGCAATTAAGCCATAACAATAAGATAAACCATAAATAAATCCAGCACATCCTTGATTAAGATCAATGGCGATATGTGCATTAATTAAGTCTAATTCTTTTTGTAACCAACAAGCATCATTAGGAATTGTATATTCTGGAGTTTGTTTCACAAGAATCAAAGCATCAATCTTGTCTTTAGGAAAAGTGTTTAAGACTTCATTACTACATTGCACACTTAAACTATGTAGCGATTCATTGTCTTTTAATAGATATCGTTCACGCACACCAGTTTTTTCAAGAATAGTTGTCTCATTAGGAAAATTTAATTCTCGCAGTGTTTCTATGTTTGATGCTAATTGATAAGAGAAATTAATAAACTCAATCATGATAAAAATTGATGTTCTTTTAGTAATTTTATTAAACTCGTATAATCTGTCACTTGATGTGCTTCAGATATTTTACTGAGTTCACCGTTAACAATCTTATCGATGGCAACTAATATGTTAATTAATTCTAGTGATTCAAAAGGTAAATTATCTCTTACTTGCTCAAATTCTAATTCACTTTTGGCATTGATAACAATTGCTCGTACAGTTGCTTCAGTTAAATTCTTGATCTCATTCTCATCCTTTGCCATGGCTTTACTCCTCTAATAACAGATAACAATTTTTGTTGAACATAATATTGTGCCAAAAGATTCAACATAAGAGATAATATTGTCTTGTTTTAATTGTGCTAATATGGCTTTATGTTTAAGCATGATGCTTGGTAAAGGCCATGATTGTTCTTTATGGATAATGACTTGATTAAATGATTCACGCGCACTTTTTAATAATATGTCTTCCTTGCATAAAGATACAATAGGAAATAATAATACGCCATTGTCATTTAAATAGTTTTTTGCTTGACGGATGATAAAGTCTAATAATTCAGTGCCATTTTTTCCCGTATCAATGGGAATGTTCTCATACCACGGTGATAATGCGGCGATATCTTCTGAAATACCAGCGACATCACTTATAATAAAATCAAATTTATTATCTTGCCAGGGTTCAAATAAGTTTCCTTGTTTTATCGATGCTTGAATGTTTTCCTTGTTTGCATTTTCGAGACAAACATCGATAGCTTTTTGGGATAAGTCCGATAGATATAAAGGTTCAGTGACTTTTTTCATTTTTGTTAAGGATAAGCCGATAATGCCTGATCCACAGCCAATATCTAATAATTTTACAGGTTGTTTAATAAATTCATAAGCGGATTGTAAACAAAGTTGTGTCGTTAAATTTGGTTTAAACACATCTTTAGGTGATGATAACGTGATATTCGTTTTATTAGGGAGTGATAGTGTTATGTTTTCAGCGTTTTTTTTTAATGAGAGTAGAATATCATTTGCCTTTGTCCAGAGAATTGAGCATCCCTCATCAGGTAACACATGTAAATCGGCGTTTTTGATGTTACTTTTTAAAAACTGTCCAGCATTTTGCGTATGAAGTTCAACTGCATCTTCTGAACCATACCATAAATCGACGGGGCAAGTGATCTTGTTAAGATCAAAATTCCAAGGAGTTAATAATGTAGCAAACTCGTATAGCGCATTATTATTTTGTTGTTTTAATGCTTCTGTAAGATTGGCTAATAACATTTCAGTAATATTATTTTGTGAAAAAATATTATGATCACACGCTGATGAGTTTGCTAATAAATTAGATAAAATGTCTTCTGATGATGTAAATATCGATGCAAATTCTTTTTCGATTAAATTTTTATCGTTTGAATAGGCAATATCGCAAAGCTTTTTGGCATCATTGCTTAATAAATTGTAGAGTTCACTTTCTGCATGGGGATCAGCACTAGCGACAATACTCAGTGATTTAATTTTTTCTGGTAGTAATGCTGCACAGGCGAGGGCATGTGGGCCGCCACCAGAATATCCTAAAATCGATACAGTGCTTAACTGAAAATGTGTCATTATTTGTTCAACATCATGGGGCCAATCGATTAATTGTCGTTTCTCTAAAAAAGTAGATTCACCATAGCCTGGTCGATCAATAATCACTAATTGTAAATTTAATGCGTTTAATAAATCGTCATCGGCAAATTTGAATTCACGAGAGCCAGGCGTACCAGGAAAGACAAAAATAATTTCACCAGAGTTGGGGCCTTGCATTTTATAACTGAGTATTCGCCCCTCTTTTAGTGAACAGCTGCCATTTATCATGAAGTCTCTCCCCAAAACATTGCTTAAATCATTATCGATTATTTTAAAATTTTCTATTATAATGCATAAATTCTATAAACATAAACAAATGAGTTAGAAAAATTATGTCATGGGGTTGGAGTTGGTGTTGTTGCTTTTCGAGATGTAGAAACAAACGTAAACAAGAATATATTGAAGAAGAAGGACCTCAATATACTCTCCAAACAAGAGAATTTGTTGAGTCTGTACGTAAGACTGGAGGTGATGCGCCTAACTATCATGACATGAGTATCGAAGACTATCGGAAATCAACGGTTGGCTTTCGCGAAACTACCGGTCCATGCTCAGCTAAAGTTCGTATTACTGATATCACTACCATTCCAAATTCAGATGGTAATGGTATGCTTTCAGCAAAGATGTTTGTACCAAAGGGCATGGAAGCACATATCTTAAAAACATTTATTCATTTTCCTGGCGGCGGATTTGTCTCGGATAATCAAGCAGAAGATGCCGTTAATAGTTTCATGAGTGAATATGGTGATTGTCGAGTTATTCAAGTTAACCCACGTTTAGCACCAGAGTATAAATTTCCCATTCCCGTATTAGATGCCTTTTGCGCGATCAAATATATTTTTCAACATGTAGCGGCATTAAAAGTCGATCCTAACAATGTAATTTTAAGTGGTAGTAGTTCTGGCGCAACACTAGCAATTTTAGCGCTAAATATGTCACGTACAAAAGATCTAGGTGGCCGTATTTCTGCCGGAGTTTTTGTGAGTCCTACGACAGATTTTTCAGAAACGAGATTAGTCATCAAAGGCTTTAATTATACGGGGCATGATTTATTTCCTGCAGGAATTCTAGAATATTTATTCAAACAATTCTTAAGACCAGAAGATAATCCAAAAAGTGAAGCTGTATCTCCCGTCGCAATAACAAACGCAGATGGATTACCCCCTATTAGTTTAGTGATCCCAGAATATGATGCGATAAGACACCATAGTGAAGCTTATTACGACGTATTACAAAAACTCGGTAAAAAAGATGTTGAGTTGAGGATTGTCAAAGGATTAATTCACACTGCTTTTCAAAGTAGAAAATTAATTAGTGATGGTGAAGATATGGCATCAGTCGTTGTTAAACGCGCAATGCATTTATTAGAATTATCTAATAAAAGAGAGCACTCACTGAATCTATAAGTTAATTTAAGTTAATTCACTATCGACTTGTAGTTTAAAAGGATTGAAATCTACATCGGTATCATAAACATCAATGCCTTCATAATTTTTAAGCCATGATACAAAGAAAGCACCTGGAATAACCCAAAAACAATCACATAATATTTGCGTAAAATAAATGGGTAATATCATCTGAAAAATTTTATGAAGCGGGAGGACGCCAATATATAAAACCAAACAACCTATAATGTTCTGTATTAATTCACCAATAGCCGATGACATTACGCTACGTAAAGCAAACCAGCGACCTTTAATAATAATTTTCCATTTACTAATAATAATATTATTTAAAAAAACACCAAACATGGTTGATGCAATTCCACCCATAATACTAATTCGTAGAACATGACCTAAGACATAATCAAAATCCGATTTATGATGCCAACCCGGTGCGATAGGGAAGAGGTTTAAGAGGGTAATAATCAGTGCAAATATAAATAAATTCAATAGCATAATCCATACAATGCGCCTAGCACGTTGATAACCATAAACCTCAGTTATAATATCACTGATCAAATAATATAAAGGCATCACGAAGACACCCACAGTAATGGTAAATGGACCTATATGTGATAGACGATAAATCATCACCATATCGCACAAGGCCACCATCATGAAAGCCATAGCGAGCGGTATCAAAAACTTGAATTCTTTTCGTGCTGTCTTCATCGATTACCTATCCTTCGATATTTGTATTATTCGCAGTCATTTTTGCATTGATTAATTCCAGCATTGTAACAAAATTTGCACGATTGTATAAACCTGAAAGTGGTATTTTTACACGTAAACGATCTTCAATCTTTTTAAGTAACATGACGATCAACAAAGAATGCCCACCGAGTTCGAAAAAGTTTGATTTTGGCTTAATTAACAATTTATCAATATTTAAAAGTGTTGACCAAATATCTAACAAAATGGTTTTACTTGAGTCATCATCTATATTTTCCTGTTGGTATGAATTTTTTTCTTTAATATATGTTTTGATCATATTGATTGATTGTTTACGATCAAGTTTTTTGTGATGAGTATAAATAAGTGCTTCTGTGAAGTATATTTCTTGTGGGATCATGTAATAAGGCAGCATTGATCTTAAGGTTTGCTGTATTGTGATTTTTCGATTGTTATTTTCGAATAATTGACATGTGTTTAGCGATAATATATTCGCGTGTTGAGTGTTTTTATTGATGTTGGGGAAACAATTGATATTAAGAGTTAGATTTAACTTGTTTAATAAACAAGTAAATTTGGTTTCATCCTCAGAAGATATAAATATATTGGGTAGATAGTGATATTTTTTCGCTAATAAGAATATTTCACTGGGTAGCAAAGCAGTTTTAGATTTTGAAAAAAATGCATTTTGGAGACTATTAATTTTAATAGCATTTAAATTTGATGCTAATATTTTATCAAGATGAATTGTTGATGAAATTTCAGCAAAGCTGATTTCAGGCGATTTTTCTTTTGATAAAATGACATCATAGCGATATTTATTAATTTCATTATTATAGCTATCATGCTTTAATTGAATGTTTAATGAGTGGAATATTCGACTATTTCTCACATAATTGATAAAATATGATTGTGCAATTAATAACTCTGTGAGCTTGGATGCTTTTTTATTGAATTCATTTGCAAACATAGAGATGTATTCATAGGCGCGAATGTCACCAATAAACACAAGCCCATGAGTGGTTAAATGTAGAGATAATTTATTTAATAATGAAGACAGATAATTGTCACTTGGGAAATACTGAACAACCGAATTAATAATAACAAGATCATATTTTTTTGTTTTATCAAATTCATGGGCGGCTTTGACATCTAAAGATACTTTTGATTTCCACGGTTTATGTTGAATATATTGTTTTAATTTGCAAATGCATTCCGATGATATATCTATGCCATCATAACGTTGACAATGTGGCGCAACTCTAGATAGGATTAAACCATTACCACAACCAATTTCTAACACATGTTGAGGATTTAGCGCTAAAATCCGAGAGCAAGTGGCATCAAGCCAAGCATCCATTTCTACTTTTGGGATTTTCTCACCATTTGAGCTGTTTACCCAGCCAATATATTCATCGAATAAATTATCTGTGTTAGCATTTGCATAAGTATTGTCCCACACTTGATCCCAGTGTTTAATTGTATTTTTTTCAAACATGTCGTCTTTATTATTTGTTTCAATTAGGGCGACTATATAGTCTGTTTTTGTGTTTTCTGATTGTTTGCAAATAATAGAGTTCGATACAAGTGTCATTTTATTTATATTACTTTCTATCTCTTCTGCTTCAACGCGATAGCCATTGATTTTAAATTGATGATCATTTCTACCAACATATTCCAATTGCTTATTTTCATGGCATCGAATTATATCGCCTGTTTTATAATAACGAGTATTATATTTAGGATGAATAAAAAACGCATACTCAGTTTGTGAAGGATTATTAACATATGATGTGGCTAATCCTTTGCCTGATAAAAATAATTCCTTATGCTCATCAATGATATATGTCATTCCATTGAGTGCATGGCCTAAAGGGATAAATGATTGACTAATATCATCCCGTGTGACTTGATGAATTAGCGCCCAAATTGTTGCTTCAGTTGGGCCATAAACATTGTATAACCTTTTACTGTTTAAAAATAATATTTTTGCAAGTTTTGTGCTCAATACTTCTCCACCAGAAATTAGAGTTAAATTTTTTGTTGGTAGCCAAGCATTGTTAATTAACATATTAAATAATGAAGGTGTTCCTTGTAAGATATTAATTTTATGATCTTGAATTAGTTGTGCTAACTTAAACGGATCTTTACTCTCATTCATCGCTGTTATAACGGTGTTTCCACCGCTTAATAGTGGTAATAGATATTCGACTAATGAGATGTCAAAACTAAATCTAGCAATATTAATAAACTTATCAGTATTTGTTATATTTAATTCCTCTTTTAAGGCAAGTAAATTATTTAATAGCGCAAGGTGTGATACAACAACACCTTTAGGATATCCACTTGTACCAGAGGTGTAAATAATATAGGCATTATAATTTATTGGTTCGTTATTTATTAGCAATTGTTGTTTTGCAGTTTGGAGTTTATTAATTAATTCTTGTTGTGAGCATGATCTAATATTATAATCATCGATTGAAGTAGTATGTAATAATAATCTAGCTTGGGTTTGTTTAATAATAAAATCTAAATGATGACGTGGTGTTAAACTATTGACAGGAATAAAGCTCGATCTCAAATAGATTAATGTAAGAATTACCATCACTGTATTTAGAGAATTATCCTCATAGATAATAACACGATCATTTATTTGAATTTCAAATTCATGCCTTAAAATATAAGCCATTTTTAAAATATTTACCTTTAGAGCGCGATATGAAATGAATTCTTGATGATATTTAATTGCTATTTTATCAGGGAATTTATCGGCAATGGAAAAAATATTCTCTGTAATATTAATATTTTTTAAGTGTAGTGAGTCAAAGGCTGCATTTTTATTTTTAGTATGAGTCATCTCTTGTTTAAAACACGGAGCGTGTTTATTTGATTTGAATTCTGATAGCAAATTTAAAAAATTGTTTTTTACTAAGTTGACACCGGCGTGTGTTAGTAAGGCATTATCATAAATTAATGCAACCTTTAGTTGATCGTTTTGATAAAACATATACATGGCGAGTGTGAATTTAGATAGGCCTACCGTGATAAATTTTCTTTTCAATAATGTTTGTTCAAATTGCTTGTTTTTTTGCGGTAAGTAAGAGAAAAAGATATTGAATAATGGATTGTCTTCACCCTGTGAAAAAGACTTTAAGAGTTTTCTCACGACTAATTCAAATGGTACTTCTTGATGTTGTAATGCTTGATTACATGTAGTTTTAATTTTATTTAAAATATCTATGATTAAATCATTATGATTACTTTCAAAATTAATAATCAAGGTATTTAAGAAAAGTCCAACAGTGTTTTCAAAATTGGATAATTGCCGTTTTGACGTTGGGATCCCAATATTGAATTTTGGTTGTAATGAAATCCTTGCTAATGATATTGCAAATAAAGTTAAATATATCGTAAATGCAGACATTTTTAATTCATGCGTTAATTGATCGACAAATGTATCGTCTTTTTTAGACATGTCAAATAATATTGCGTTTTCATTTGAACATGTATCATTATCGATCCATAATTTATCAAATTGAAATTTTTCAGTTGAACTAAGTGTAGTTTCCCAATAGTCTAATTGAGAATTAAATTCATTATTAGCATATTTTCTGTTTTCAATTTTGATAAAGTCTCTATAAGGTAAAATTTTATTGAATGAGCAAAGATGGTTTTTTGCTTCTGCATGAAAAATTAATGAGATTTCACTCTCAATAATATTGATTGACCAATCATCACAACATATATGGTGATAGGTGATCAATAAATATTTTTTATCATTTTTCGTGATAGTTATTACGCGTATTGGGATTTCATTATATAAGTCAAAGCGTTGTTGAATGTTTTGTATGATAAGATTGTTAAATTCACTTTCTGTATTAGCTGATTTTGTCAAAAAGAAATGATTGATCCGATCAATGGGTAATGGGGTTTGCATAAAATGATTTTGATGAAGTGATATAATAGTTCTTAATTGCTCATGTCGTGTTAATAGTGAATAAAAAATTGTTTTTAGGTTATCGTCATTTAACTCGTTGTTATTAATTTCATACAGGACAGGGATATTATATAATCCTTTAGTCAGATTTTTTTCATGTAAAAACATCATGCGTTGTTGAGAAAATGATAATGGAAAAGCTTTGTCGACAATTTTATCTTTATTTATTTCTTCATCGATAGTATGGTCGTCCTTTGTGAACTTATCGCATAAAAGTTTGACGCTTGGGTTTAATAAGATGTCAACGGCTCGTAGATGCAAGTGGTAATTTTTATTAATCACTATTGCAATTCTCATTGCAAGTAGGGAATGTCCACCATGATCAAAAAAGTTATCATTGATCGTGATTGTTTTATTTAATACTTTCTGCCATATGCTTAAAATATTTTTTTGCCAAGTTGTTATTTTTTTTTCTTGTGTTGTTTTTTTTATCGTTAGTGTTTGCTTATTATTAATAATAGATTTATTTAATTGTTTATTAAGTCGTGTAGTAATTAATTTGTCAGTTGATAGCAGTTTATTCGCATTTGCTATAAATATATCAATAAAGTTTTCTACTGTAGTATAGTTTAATAAATTGTCATTATAATTAATTTGACCACAGAGAATATTTTTTCTAAAAAAAAATTCGAGTAACATTGTTGTATCATTATCGACACGATATTGAAGACGTCTCGAATGTTGTGATAATTGATTAATCGAGGCTTCAATTTTATCCGGTACAAATTGTGATTTAAAATCAAAGATAAAGTCAGCACAGGGTAATCGTTCTTTTATCCCTAACCAGGATTGTATTTCTGAAAGTGGAGTATCGAAATAATGCTTTAATTGTTGATTTTGATATTTGATAGTTTCTATACATTCTTTTAGTGTATCAAATTTAGCTAGATTTAGTCTGATTGGTAATGTATTCAGAAAACATCCGATAATCTTATTTGTGATTGAGTTTGGAAAATTATTGACGACTCCATAGCAAATATCGTCATGCGACAATATATCGGCTAAAGTTAAAGCAAATATTATTTGTAATAACCAACTTAGTGGTAATTGCAAGCTAAAAGTAAGTTGCTGTAATTGTGCGGATATATTTTCATCTAACTTAAACGATTGTTGACGTGGTTTTGTAATTGAAATGTGAGTCGTCTTGGGATGTATATAATCGAATTGCTGAAAAACCTCTTGCCAATAGTGTTTACATGCTATGTTTTGATAAGATTTTTTAGCTTGTTGATGTGATTCCAGAGTTTTTTTGTAAATATCAATTTTGCTAGGAATAAAGATTCCATCATATGTGGCAAAAACTTCACATACAAATTCGACAACGCTTGCCCCTAATAAAGCATGATGGAATGTCCAAATTAATTCGATACGCTCAGGTGCTAGCTGAAATAATTTAAAACGCATTAATAGAGGTGTTTCTAAATCAAAGTTTGTTAAAATATCATCTTCAGCAATTTTATTTATTAATGTTGCACTATGGTTATTGTCGATTTTAATCGTTTGCCAATCTACATCATGGATAGCGCTAACTTGCGATATCCAATGATTATCAATATCATAATGAAAACTAACACATAATGCTGGATATCGTGTAATACATGCTAACCATGCGTGTTTAAATTTCACGAGATTAATTTTTTCTAATAGTGTAAAACGATATTGAACGAGATAAGAGGGTTTATTGAGTGAATGCATTATCATGGATTCTTGAGAGCTAGTAATAGGGAGTTCTAGCTTTTCAGACATTACAGGTACTCCGAGTGATGATGTGAATTAATCAATGCAGGTTTGATCCAACCGCCAAAAATATTTTCTAATAACTTACTCACGGTGAAACAAATTTTATCATGCCAAGGTTTTGCTAATACTTGTATAGCCATGGGTAAGTGATCATTTGATAATCCACAGGGTACAGATATACTGGGGCAATGTAATATGTTTGCTGCTACTAAATAACTAACATCGGTTAAATGATGGATAAACTCGCCATGAACTCTGGCATTGTATAATGCAGCAGGGCACAAAATTACATCGTGGTTTTCTAAGGATTGTAGTGCTAATAAACATTTTTTATTCAATGTCGATAAAAGATGATATCTTTCTTTAACATCGATTGTATTTTTACACATGAGCTTTAGATATTGTTGTAATTGTCTTGATTGAATCTGATCATTGTATAATTGTTTTATTGCATAGGCCTGACCAGGATTTAGCATTAAACTCCTGAACACTTCATATGACTGTTTAAAAAATGGAAAATTAATAATGCTAACCTTGGCTCCAGATGATTCACATTCTTTCATCGCTGAAAGTAATAAATTAACTTGTTGTGCTGGCGTATCATCAACATCATTTTCTAACACGATAGCAATTCGAATATCTTTAATATTTTTATTGATGAGTGAATGATAATTAATAGGAGGAATATTTTCATCTTTTTCATGTTGATCGATTAAATAAGGTAAAACCAAGATAATATCGTCAACATGGCGTGCAATTAACGAGGATGAAATATGATTAAATAATTCGCCCGATGATTGTAATGGAAATGTGCCACGGTTAGATAATAAACATTGAGTGGGCTTATACGCCACAACACCACAATAATGTGCGGGTTGTCTAACGCTCCCTGCACCATCAGAGGCTATGCCTAGATAAGATCCGCCACAAGCAATTAACGCCGCTTCACCACCACTGGATCCTCCAGCAGAATAATTTAAGTGGTGGGGATTATTTGTTCTTCCATATAAGTAATTATCAGTTTCAAAGCCAATTAATAATTCTGGCACATTTGTCATGGTTAATGGGTGAGCTCCAATTTGTTTTAATTGCTTTAGTAAGGTCATGTCATAAGGAGATTCATCTGCTAATAGCACGTTTGATGCAAGTGATGGTTTGAAATGTGTCGCGTAATAAGCGTCTTTAATACTGATGGGTAGTCCTTTTAAGAGAGTATTACTTTTATCCGTTATCACTTCTGTTGAATATTGTTCAACCGCATTGATGTGCTGATTTATGTTTTTTACATGCTGTGTAAATTCAGCAATAAAATCTATGGTTGAAATATTTTGCTTTTTTATTTCAGACAATGCTTTTTTTATCGGGAAGGTAAACAACTCATTCATGCGCTGATGATGTATCCTTTTATTTGTCTGTGTTAATCAATTTAAGACATCTAGGTATATTCGGTAATACAAAAACTAATAAAGATAAAAGTAATAACGCGACGGCAGAAAAATAACAGACAACTATCGCGCCTTGGTCACTGACACCACTAAATATGGGACCTATAGCCCAAGTAATAGCGATGATAGATCCAACAACCCCCATTATTTTTCCTTGATGAAGTTCGCTTGCACTATTAGAAATTAATGTGACGATGCCGACATACATGATTGGAACAGCTAATGAAATAGGTGCTAAATAGATTAGTAAATATGGAATTGAAGAAGATAGTGCAAATGGAAAATAACAAATAACTTGCACAAAAATTGAAGTTACGACTAATTTGTGAAGTGAAAAGCGTTTAAATAATTTAGGCGCAACAAAGATTAATCCTATGGAAAAGATCAATGCAAAATAACTTAGCACATAACCAATCTCAGCACCGGATAATTTAAATTTAGAATCGAGCAATAATGGCATTGCGGTAAAAAACATGACATAACCGAGCATGGAAAATAACATCGTTAAACAATAAGTTTTTGTCTTTGCCATAACGAAAAAGGCATCATAGATATTAGCAAAGCTGGTAAAGAGGTTGATTTTAACTTTTTGAAATGTTGAAAATGTTTCGTTGAAAAATAAATAGATTAAGATCATTCCCACACATCCCATGATACCGCCTATTATAAAAGGAAGTGCCAAGGGATTAATACCGGCAATGTGAATTTCTTGTAGTGCACCGCCGAGTAATGGCCCGCACATAAAACCAATACCATTGGATAAAACAATCCAGCCCAAGAAGGTTGACTTGTTATTTTGATCGCTTATATCAATAATTGCAGCTTGCGCGATGGGAAATGATCCGGCTGTCATCCCACCAACAATACGTCCAAGGATGATTAACCATAAATTATTTATAGTTAAACCTAGAAAACAAATAAAAAATGCTGTTGCCGCACCAAACATGGCAATGAATAATACTTTCTTGCGACCGATCCCATCAGAAATTAAGCCTAAGATCGGTGAAAATAGAAACATAAATAAGCAGTAAATTGCAATTATTAACTCAAATATTAGATTTCTTGTAGCATAACTAAAGTGAGAGGAAAGCAAGTGCGATGAATTATCTAATAATAGTGGTGCTAACGTTGGAAAGACTAATCCCCAGCCCACTGAATCGATAAAAATAACTGCTAGTAGAACAAAAATGATCTTATTTTTCCTTGCCATAATGATTACCATAAAAGTGTTTAAACTAAATCCATATAAGCATAAGCGATGTATTATATAACTGTCATGAATATGATGTAAACGATCAATTTAGTCAATGAGTTGTTGTAAATTTATAGCGGTAAAGGAAAAAGATAATTTTATTGGCGTCCCCAAGTGGATTCGAATGCAAGAATACGGTATTTGCTAATGATCACGACAGACTACAGGAAACGACATTAAACATTGAAAAATTATAGAGTTACATCTTATTTCATAAGGATTATTCTTGTCTGATGTTGTTTAGCATAGTCACTAGATGTTTCCAAATTATCGCCAAGAAAAATAACAATAATGTAAACCCCCCATAATTAGCTATCTTAATCAGCAAATTCTCTCGTAAATTTAGTTGAGGGGGATATGTGGCGATGAAACATTTCAGCTTTAAAATAAAAACCCCCATTTGACGCAAATAGCACATATTAAAAAACCTAATAAACCATTTGAGAGATGAAATAGTATATATTATTCTTAATAGCTTAACTTAGTTGATTTAGGCTTATATGAACCTACCATATACCAAACAACCTAAAGGCATAATAGTAATTTTCTTTGCAGAATTAAGTCAACGATTTAGTTATTGGGGATTGCAGTCACTATTAGTTCTTTTTCTAATTCACAATCTATTATTATCGAAGGGAAACGCTTATACCATTTATGGTGCATTCACTGGCTTAACGTTCGCGACTGCAATTCTTGGTGGCGTATTGGCTGATCGATTATTTGGTTTTAAGCGATCAGTAATCATTGGAATAATATTTTCATTAATCGGCAACATTACTTTGGTATTGTCTTCAAACCAACCTAGCATTGTTCTCATTGGTTTGGCATTTATATGTTACGGCACAGGGACTTTTTTACCCTGCAATTCAAATTTACTAGGCACTTTTTATCAAGAAGATGATACTAGACGTGCGCGAGGTTTCACTATTTTATATATTGGAACGAATATTGGTGGTTTGAGTGCGCCGATAGTATATGGTTTTATTTATCATTATGTTGGTTGGATGTTGGCTTTTATTATTAGTTCTGTAGGCTTTATCTTGTGGTTCATATTATATTTTTTTATGAAAAAGTATTTGGCTATGACAAAAAATAATAATTTAGAGGAGGGTGGCAGACAAGGTTTTTCAAAAAGTATAATATTGTTTATGTTATCAATTATTTTTGTTTTTTTCATATATTTATTATTGTATTTCACATCAATAATAAAATATATAATTGGTGTTACCGGTACTATCGTGATAATTACTTTTCTAATATTTGCGTTTAAGAATAAAATACATCGCGGGAACTTATTGACATTACTATTAATGATATTAATTACCTTAATTTTCTTTACCTTTGAACTACAAACAAATAGTTCATTCATCATATTCGCTAAGAATTTTGTTCATAGAGAATATTTTGGTTTGGTTATTCCACCATCAACAATTGCTGCCTTAGAGCCTGGCTTCGTTATAATTAGTTCTGCGTTTTTAATTTGGATATGGCAACGATTGGGTAAATTTGAACCAAGAGAATTATTAAAAATGTATCTAGGCTTACTCCTAACAGCAATCGCTTTTTTATTGTTAATAATGGTAGTTAACGATTTATTAATGATCAAACAACAAATATCACTTGGTTGGCTAATCATTGTTTCTTTTTTACTAGGTACTGCGGAAGCTTGTATTATGCCTTCGCTTTTAGCAGCAATTACTCGTCTAGCGCCTCCAAAATTAAAAGGAACAATAATGGGGGCATTATATTTAGCTATAGCATTTTCTGGCTATTTTTCAGGGTTACTTGCAAAAATGACAACCACATATCAGAGTGTAAAAGGTGAGCTCGATGTAAATTCCAGTCACATAGCTTTGTTAGGTTATCAAAATGTTTTTTCATTTATCTTTTATTCATTAATTACAGTAATAGTATTGTTGACCGTTGGATTAATATTACAAAATTTGATTAAAAAAAGAGCTAAGTCATTCATTAAATTTAGTTAATTGATAATACATCGCGTTATGGTACAATTCTTTTAAGATAAAGAGAAAAATAGGTAGAAAAATGTTTATACCACAATTTTAATCGTTAGAGATGTGCCATGACAGCAAAAAAATATAATAAACTGCAATTCGTTGAGCAGGGTTATACTATTATTCGTAATGCATTTAACCATGAAGATTTATTTCGTTTTAAGAAAGTATTTTTAAAAACATTAGAGCGCGTATTAAAAAAAGCCAGTAAGAAATATCCAGAATTAAATGATGCTCATATGGGAAATGATGGTGATAATGCCTTAATTGCGCTACGTGAAGTTGAACCTTATTATGTATCAGAAATTCAACGACTAATTTCAAGATCACCCGAATTTTTCAGATTATCATCTGATCCAGAAATCTTTTCTGTGATCAGAGATTGCATGGAACTGGAAAGTGAAGGTCCATTGTATTTGTTAAGCAATGGGATAGTTTTTACTAACCCAAATGATAGCCAGAATAAGCGTTCTTCAAATTTTGAATTGACTTGGCATCAAGATACCTTTTTTACTATCCCTGAAAGTTTCTATTCGCAATTCTGGGGACCTGTTATTCATGACTCTTCTACAGAGATGGGGACGCTGATTGTTTGTCCTGGCAGTCATAAAGATGGCTATGGGAAACAACGAATTCATCCTGATATTAGTTTTAATCATCGCTTTAGCATGGCTGATGGGGAAGTTGATAAATATGAACATGTTTCCGTTGAACTTGAATTGGGTGAGTTATTAATTTTCCATGGACAACTCATACATGCGAGTGGTCAAAATATTTCATCTGGTAAAGTTCGAAGTACTATTCTTGGATTATGTCATGATGCGTCACGAGATGAATGTATTCCAGTTTCAACGCATTATAAATTCTATGAGAAAACACCAGAGAGATGGTTTCATGAAGTTTATAATGATCAGGAATCTTTGAAAATAATTGATGATCAATTAGCTGTTACAGAAGAACCTATTGGTGGAATTTAATTATTAGTAATATCGCAAATTAATTCAACAACATTTGTACGACCATTATTTATTGCTATGTCGAGAGGGGTTTCCCCATCTTTTGTTTTGACTGATATAGCAGCGCCAGCGTTAATTAAAAATTTTACCATGTCTACATGTCCACGGTAAGCTGACCAATGTAATGATGTTCGATTTTCAAAATCAGGTTCATCAATTTTTGCGCCAAGATTTAATAGTAATTCTGCCACAATTAATTTATTTTCGTAGGCTGCCCATGAAAGCGGCGTGCCTCCATCTATATCTTTAGATTCGATATCGGCATGACAAGTCGTAACTAAAAAATTAATGATTTCAATATAGCCATTATATACGGCTAAATGTAATGGTGTTTCGTCTCTTCGATCTTTTGCATCACAACTCGCACCTTTCTCAATTAGTTGTTTTAGTATTGATAAATTTCCAATTTGAGTCACGATATGAATTGGATTTCTTTCATTATTGTTATAAGAGTGTAGCGAATTTTTATCCAATAAATGAAGATTTGCCCCTTTATCTAATAATTGGTTAACGCGATCTAAGTCTTCAAGCTTACAAGCTTCAAGTAACATAAGATTTAATTCTCTGATACGAGCATTTTCGCGAGCTTTAATTAGCATTGAATTTGAAGAAGAGTGTTTAAATTTATCTTGCATTTAAGTGATCTCTCTTATTCATCTCGATAGAGTACTATACTTTGTAACACAACACCGCAGATAGAATACTCAGACTGATTTGATAACTCTATAGGTGGATGCTCATTAATTAAAGAATGTAACCAAAAATTTCCATCGATAACGATTTTTTTTAGTCTTCCTTTATGGCATGTTTTTGATTGGACAATAACATAATCATTATCAATTGGCTCAACTTCTGGATCGACTATTAATACAGAGCTATTATAAAAATATGGTTCAAGTTGTTTGCTTTCAATTCTTAATGCAAATGATGAAGCACTTAATGATGTGGTAGTAACGATCCAGTCATCCCAATTACCAAGATTTTTTTTTGGCGCTAACTCTTTTGCTTTTTTCGCTTGTTGCCACAATAATATTGGAACATGTCGTATTCCTTTATCTGCAAATTTTGCTTCAAGGGGTAATTGTCCAATCAGTTGGCTCACTGTTACACCTAATGTAGAAGAGATAGCTAATAAAGTATCTAAGCCAGGGTTATCAGCACTTCCTTTGACTAATTTAGATAAACCTTGCCTGCTTATTCCAGTTAATTTAGCAAGTGCAATGATACTTCCCTGAATTTCTTCATTTGATTCAATTAATTGTGTGATATTGTGTCTTAAGGCTTGTCTAGGCTCGAGAGTGTCATCACTGACCATGCAACTGGATCTCCTTGAGTATATAAATCTAATCAAACCACCGCGTAAACAACGGTTGACATAGGGTAACTATAGTTTCATAATGTGTTCTGTACAAAGGTTCGTTATTTTTAAACCTTTTTTGAGTATATCACTGTCGGTTATGCTCAACAAAATGTGCTTGTTGCTAAGTGGAATAATCGTTAAACGAGTCATAAAAAAGTGACTGTTACGAAATTGATACGTTAAGTTCAAATACACTTTTTGAATTTAATGATAGAACTCTAATTTGGATGGAGGATTGCATGCATAGTCAAGTTAACTCACAGTTCTGTAAATTACCATTAAATAAAAAACGAGAAAATCAAATTGCATTTGATAGAACAATGCAAGAGATCACTGAGTTGAAAATTCTTCTTGAGAATGCTCATCGCAAGGCTCAACATTATGCAAATCTTTTATATGGAAAAAACAATAATAAAGGACTTGATAAATAATTTTAGAAAGTATTTGATGTAACGATATTGCTAAAACGAATCAGGGAGAGTTTTTGATTATGGATAATTCGGAAATACTTAACAGTATTCCCCACAAAGAACAGATTTCAAATGAAAAAAATATTTTGTGTTACGGTGATTCTAATACTTGGGGTTATGTTCCGATAAATATTTTATCTGAAAATAAAACGATAAAAAGATTTCCTCGAACAATACGTTGGCCAGGTTTATTGCAACAATTTCTAGGCAAAGATTTTTACATCATAGAGGAAGGATTAAATTCTAGAACAATTGATGAAGATTATCATATTCCACCTGATAGAAATGGCTTATCATATATTTTACCTTGTCTTTACTCACATGCGCCAATCGACTTAGTCATTGTTGCTTTAGGTGGCAACGACATGAAGTCATATTTCAATAAATCAGCAAATCAAATAGCAAGATCAATGAGCAACTTTATTGATACCATTTTATCATGCCAATATGGTTCTGATTTTAAATCGCCTCCAGAAGTTTTATTATTAACTCAACCCATTCCACTTGAAATAAGTGAAACATATCAAGATGAGCACGGTGAATTTTTTTTAGAAAATGTCGTTCAAAAAGCAACTGAATTAGTAAGTTTATATTGTGATATTGCTAAGGATAAAGGTTGCCATGTTTTGGATATAACAAAAGATGTCACACCATCAGACATTGATGGCGTTCATTTAAATGAAGTTGGACACAAAAATCTGGCTAAAATAATTGAAACTAAAATTCGTACTATCTTTAATGAGGCATAGTGTTAAGGAAAAAACATGGAAAGTAAATCGTTTGAGAAATCTCAAATAAAAACAAAAATAATATTAATTGAAGATAGTATAATCCATAGAGAATGGTTAAAAGAAAAATTACTAGAAGATGAATCTTTTTTAATTATTGCTACTGAATCAAAAGGAAGTATTGGCGTTACTGTTGCCAAAGTGAATAATCCAGATATTGTTTTACTTGATTTCCAATTATCAGATATTACTGGTCTCGAAGTAGCAAGACGAATCAAAGTCTATGACAGTAATATTAAAATATTAGCGCTTACCGCACATACCGATTTATCTATTTTAGCTAGAATACTCAATGATAAAAATATTGATGGGCTAGCTATAAAGGGATCATATTATTTTGAGAATGATATCTTAAAAGCCGTGCACTCAATACTTGATGGCGAGTCATATATTGATCCTTCTTTATTAAATAAAATTCGAAATTTGCGACAAGATAATCATGTTAATGATTTATCTCGACGTGAATTTGAAGTATTCATCCAACTAAGTCTTGGGAAAACTGATAATGAAATTGCCGAAGATTTATTCGTTGATCTTAACTATATAAAAAATTTAAAGTCAAAAATACGAAAGAAAATAAATCGAGTAACAGCAAAAAATATAACATCAATACTTAATGGTTCAGATGCTCAGGGAATCTACAGTGAATGATACGAAAACTATTAATAAGCTCTTGATAAAAGCGACAATAAAAAATATTTATTTATGGATATTTGTTTGGCTCGTATTAGTAATTTATTACGCATTATCAATTGGAGTCTATCACAAGCAACATACAGCAGATGAAGTGGCTTATATTACACAAATGTTTGCAGATGTTTCTGTGCTTTTGACTTGCTTTGTCAGTTATATAAGATCAAAAATAATAATAAATAAAAAATTTATGAAGATGATGCTGATCAGTGTCATTGTTGGGTTGTTCTCATCTGAAATTTACAATTTTTTATTTAACATATTTAAACTCGAAAGTATTTTGTCAGGGATTAATGATTTATGGCTATTCCCATATACCATATTCCTTGTGATGCAAATAATCGCATGGTATTTTTTGTATAAACAACATTTGTCAACGAAACAAAAAAATCATTTATTATCTTATATACCGTTAGCAATAGCTGCTTTGTTTTTGATAGTGTCGATATTATTTAATAAAGTATTCGCATATAAGAATATTAATTCGGTCGATTTTCTGCAGCTTGCAAATACATTTTTAGAGGTTATTCTCTTTGTAATTTTGTCATTATGCTTATCTCGAACTAAGAGTAAGGCTCTCTCTGTCTTAAGTAGTGGATTTTTATTATTACTAGCTTTTAATATAGCGCATCGAGTTAGCATTTTAACGGGGTATTATTATAAAACATTTGATATAGCTTGGTTACTTTCATATATTTTTATTATATTTGGATTTTATTATTGCGCTGAATCACCTAGTGAAGATTATGAGTTTTGTGAAAGTAATTCATTTATGTCGGTTACAAGTGGTGTGTTAACTTTGTTTTCTTTGATGCTGCTTCTTGTGTTTATTTTGCTTGAGTTTTTTATTACCTCACTTGAGATAAACAGTGTAACGCATATGCAAGTTATGTTAAAAAATATACCTAGTCTTGTTGTCTTTTCAGTAACGCTTTCCGTTATAGCAAGTCGATTTTTTGCAAAATTATTGACATCACCACTTAATAAAATCACACAGACCATATCAAATATTAAAAATACTCAGAAATATAAATTAGATAAAATTGAAAGTAACAAAGAAATAATGATATCTGAAATTAAGGATTTACATTATTTCATACTTTCAACGATAAGTGACTTATATCAAGCAAATCGAGTAAAATCTGATTTTTTAATGAATATGTCACATGATTTTCGCACGCCTGCAAGTGGTGTTCATTCTATGTCATTATTAGTGTTAAAAAAGCTTGACGATGAGAAATTAAGGTCATTACAAAATTTAATTGTTGATTCTTCTAGACAGTTGCTAGATTTGCTTGATTCAGTTCTTGATTATTCCCGATTAGAAAATAATGTTATCAATAGCAATATCACAGAAATAGAGTTAAAGTCGGTAATAGATGAAGTTACAAGATGTTTCGCTGCTAAAATTGAAGAAAAAGGTTTAGTCTTAGAAACTCAAATTATAGAAAATGAACAGCTATTTTATATTGGGGATAGACTGCTTTTATTAAGGATACTTATCAATTTAATTTCAAATGCCGTAAAATTTACCAACACAGGATCCGTAAAAATACATGTCGACACAAGAAAAGACAATAATCAAGTGTTTACAATAATTAATGTTATTGATACTGGTATTGGAATCAAAAAAGAATATTTTGATAAAATATTCATACCCTTTTTTAGATTAGATTCTGTTGATGTGTCAAAATATGAAGGAATCGGTCTAGGATTAAGCAATGTTAAATTAATGGTGAATAAATTAAAGGGTGAAATTTTTATTGAAAGTGAAATTAATAAAGGAACAAAATTTACATTATTACTGCCAAATTTAAAGTAAAAAATTCACGAAAAAAACATGGTGAAATTCTGGCGTAACCTTCTGATTTAAAATGAAATTGCGCTACCAAAAAAAATGAATGCGATTTTTCATTCAATCTGTAAAATAAAATTATCAAATCAAATTATTTATAGATTTTTATAATTTATAAAATGATGTTACTAATTTTTTAATTAAATATCAACGGGGATGTGTAATGAATGAGAAGTTTGATGTAAATGGTAAAACGATACCTTGTTATAAATTAGAGTCTACTATGTTAAATCGAAAGGGATGGTATGAAAGAACTAAGATTAAAGGGAATGATTTATGGATCTCATTAATAGATATTGAGAATATAAAGGCGACAATGATGGTGCAAGATGCAATAGATCAAGCAGTGAATATATGGGAAAAAGAAGGGAGAAAGACACCATTTATACAAATCCCCAAATCTATTCTCGATAAATTAAGAAAAGTTCACTAGGAAATATTATGATTGCAAGAGTGAATAATTTTATCTCAATGATATGGAGGAAAAAAACTGATCTTAAAACAACATTATTCACTATTATGAATAAATTGTTCTATAGTTAGTTCGTGATTTGTTTCAAGTTATTTAAGAACTATGATTTAACTTTCCATGATAGTGATTTTTTAATCAGAGTGAAGAAAAAAGAATTTGAACAACATTAAAATCAATGAAGACCAAACAACTCTCTGGCTGTCCCAAGTGCCAACCGTGACCTACAATCTTAACTGTGATTGTAGGTTCACTTTATTGAAAATTTATTATCATCCCAATTATTAAATCCCACATTCCGCGGATCTGAATTAGAGAAATTCTGATTTTTTTGTTCCC
>CAYGUK010000015.1:0-49522 GCA_964352985.1 uncultured Legionellales bacterium | reverse complement strand
GATCCGCGGAATGTGGGGTATAGATAATTGATTAATTGACTACAGAATGTGATGGTTAGATAAAACGCTTTTATCTATTTAAGGAACATAACGATTTTTATCAACATCTGTCATTTCAATATCTCCGTCTCGATCAAACTCATTTGAACTATTAGTAGAAAGCTCTCTTTTAGGTGCTACAATTTGTCCTGTTCTTGAAGGGGATCTATGCCAGCAAAACTTTAAGGGTTCTGATGATTCTGATAGTTTTGGTTTTTTTACCTGATTAGTATAATCAGGGTCTTCATTATAGATTGCCTCATTAAATAAAGTTCTAGCACATTCAGGCGGCAAACCATCGTCTCTAGTTCTTTTACCTAAGACAGAAGATTTGTGAGGTTTGGTTGGTGTTAACTGGAGCGGTGACATTGTGTTGGCATAACTACTACTACTGCAAGAAGAACTGATACTTGGAGTTGAATTATAACTACATAATGAGGGTGAAGATATTGATTTAAAAAAATCGACATCTTGCTTTTCCATTGCTTCATGCCACTCTTGCATTTCTTTTACAGCTTGTTTTGCATTAGTTTGTGTATGAATTATTTTTCCGGGATTAACAGCCTTAAAAAAACTAGTACTGTTTTGGCCTTCAATAAGTTGCGCTAAGCAAGTATCAAAATTTCTTTGATATTCATTATTGACTCGTTGTCCCGTAATGACGTTTCCAATAAATGGCTCAACTTTAGTTAAGTCAATTTTTATATTTAATACATTTTCTAGACTTTGAAAAGTGCGACGAGTTATCGGTGGGATGTCTTTATAAGTAGAACCAGACTTGACTATTTGAGTATGAGATTCAGTGGTAATGCAAGCATAACTTTCTTCACCTGGATAAAGAGTTAACGAAAATCCAAATGGATTATCAGGGTTATCATACCCTAAAAATAAAGCTTGATGACTGAGAAATTCCCGAAATTCTTTAGGTAAACTTTCACTTGGATATCTATAAGTAACTTTACGTCGAATAATTGCATCAGGGATCTCACTGCCTACTTGTTTCATTATATCAAACGTATGACCACCACAACAAATATAAGTGGGAGATCGTTGCAATGTAAAAAATTGATTATCTTTTTTATACCTAACAACACCATCAACATCACTTTTTGCTATTGCATTTGTGATAACGGTAATGGTTTTTTCTTTCTCGACGCATTCAGTTAAATATTTGATATATTTTTTAATATTGATTAATTCTTCTGGTAATTTGAATGCCATATAGATATCTGTTGTGTTGATAACCTTTTTTATTTGTGTGATATCTACGATTTGAACAAACTCATCAGGTTTTCCAAATGGATAACAATTATGTTCTTTACAGAGTTTTGTATAAAGCTCTGATAACTGTTTAAGGTTATAAAGTATCAGCTCTATATTATTAGAATTTTTGTGTATTAAATATAATGAGTGTGTTACTTGAATAAGATGTTTTGGGATATCAATTTCTTTATAAATAATACGCTCAAATGTTGAAGTTAATATTTCTGCAGCAACGTCAAAATTTGAAAGATAATGACCACCAAGATGATTTAATCGTCCGGGCTGCGCAGCACTACTACTGGTATTGGGACATAAAGTATCACCTTGTTCTAGAAGGGTTACTTTACCAGCTTTTTTTTTCGCTAACTCTAAAGCGGTCTGAATTCCCGCGAAGCCACCACCAATTACTATGGAATGTTCTTGACTATTTTTCTTCGGGATAGAGAATGACATTTATTATTCCTATTTATCCTCACTGTCTACTCGAACAGTGTGTCTTGCTAATGATGTGTAATGGCTGAAGTTTGATGATTAACATTGTTATATATGTTTTTTTTTGAAAGAGTTTAATAATATTCGTTTTTTTTGATTTAATATAATAGCTAATTCAACTACCCTATAATTAACGTAGGAAGAATTTACTTACTGGTAAGGGTCAGAAACCACTTTCACGAATAAATACAGCTGATAGCTTAATAAAGATTTGATTAAAAATTGTTGTTGAGTTGCCTTCCAGATGAATTGTGCCGCGTAATTGTAATGGTAGTTGTTTAAGATTTTCTTGTGGTTTTAGTATTACGCGATAATAAGAATCATTGAGTATGAGCGCATGATTTTCTTCACTGACAAGTAATTCGCCGCCTGCTAACGATGTTAAATAGGGTGTCGTAATGTTTTTACTTCGAGATTTATCCACTTTGACGATAGTGGCTTTTATAGGGGTTAATGCAAAGTTGTCTGCATAAAAAAGTGCTTGGTGATCTTTTTTGATTGCTTGATAATCTTCTTCAGGTACGTAAGCTTCGATAATTTGTTGATTATTTTTTATTATTTCAAATAAATAACTATCAGCAGGTAAATATTGATTAACGGCAAGATTTTCAGCTTCATCAATAATTTTACCCGAAAAAGGCGCATAAATGGTAAGTTGCTTTTGTTTTTCTTTTAAAGCTTCAAGTTTTTTTAAGTGCTGTTGTAACTCTTGTTCATCAGTTTGGCGAAACCCTAGCCTCGATGAATTTTCTTGATCAGAAAATATTTTTATCTTGGTGATTTTAATATCATATTCCTGTTGTTGAATTTCATAATTTAACTGCGCTGAGGAAAATGCTATTAATGTCGAGCCTGCTTTCACATCAGGATTTTTATTGTTGTTCACAGCAATTATTTTACCTGGTAGTTTACTATAAATTTTTTGATACGCTTGGTAACGGATAAACGCTGGTAATGAAACATCTTGTTGCCAGGGAAAAAATAAGAAAACTAACACGCCTACTAAAAAAAACAAACTTACAAAGTTGGATAGTCGAATACTCATTAAGTCTCGACGTTGCCAACATGCCTTTGCTTCATGAATAATAGGTTGTAGTATTAATAAATAAATTTGCACTACCATTAATAAAAGACCTAGTGCTTTAAAAAAGAAATGATAAATTAAAAGCGCAATTGAAAAAAACAAGCATAAACGATAGACCCAAGTACAATAAGCATAAATAATAAGCCCTCGTTGTTTACGTTTTGTGAAATATTGAGGCGGTGTTTCCATAATACCAAAAAGTGTTTTTCTTAAATGCCACCTTGCTACACTAAATGATTGTTGTTGGAGATTATGAATGCCAATCAGATCTGCCAATAAAAAATAACCATCAAATCGCATTAAAGGATTTAAATTGACCAGCAATGTCATTAGCCAAGCACTGCTTGCAATAAAAAAGCAAATACTTTGTATAATCCCAGGGCTGGTAAAACTCCAAATTAAAGAAGCAATCACGGCTAGCATTAACTCAGCAATAATTCCGCCTGCATTTATCATGAGACGTGATTTTTTATTGGCTAATCGCCAGGCATCCGATGTATCTGTATATAAAATTGGCCAAAATACAATGAAGGCAACGCCCATAGAAGTAACATGACAACCATAATATTTGGCAATATAGCCATGCCCTAATTCATGAATCACTTTCGTTAATATCAACGCTAAAACAAAAAATAACAAACCTTTTGAATTGAAAAAATAATATATCGAACTGCTAAATTCATGCCATTGCTGCATGATTAGATAAAGGCTCATTAAAGCTAATAACATAAAAATGATAAGCGTTCTAGGATTAAACATAAATTTAATATAGTGGATACTTTTAGATAAAAAAGGATCAGGTCGACATAGTTTAATTTTAAAAAAAACATAACTACGTAAAAGTTGCTTCCACTTCAATTTTTTTGATAATTGATTTCGTTTTATCAATTGTTGAAGTTGTAGAGGACTATCAATTTCCACTAAATCATTAGTGATCAAAAAGTGCAACAGTGACTGGGTATCCTCGGTATCAATGCTGAGTGTAGTTTGCTGATTAACATCAACAATAATTTTTGAAAAATCTCGCAACTGCCAACGTGAAAGAATTTCAAACTCTAACCAACCAATTCGAAAATATTTATTTCTCGGTGGATCATAAATAGTCCAAGTCGGAAAGCCCTGGGAATCATGCTCAGCCGGTAAAATTTGTAATTCAGCACGTAATGAAGGATGACAAATAGTATCTGTCATACTCACACTCCAAAATACTGTCTTAAAAAGCTTAAAGGCTTTCTAAATAAATAATAAAATAATGATACTTTTTCAGCATAAATTTTCGCTGTGCCTCTAGCACCGATTTGTTCTATATCCGAACTTGTTTTAATGGTTGCTTTTAATAAATAAGCATAAGTGTTGTTTGGTCTTTTAACAGCAGAATAACTAATATATTTTAATTTGGCATGAAAGGGATGAAGCGGGGCTCGATTTAAGAATAAAGTCACGTTGGCATTTTTATGGAGTGCGATAGCTTCTTCAATGGGTAACCAAATATCAATTTCTTTTTGTTTTGGATTGGCAATTAACATCACACGTTCACCAATATGAACAGGTTTTCCTAGCCATTCATTTTTATCAGCAAAAATAGCCAGTCCATTTCTTATGGCATGAATATTCACTTTATTTAACATTTCTTTAGTATATTGTAATTCAGCTTTCTTTTTTTCAGCTTCTAATTTTAATAATAATAATTCTCTTTTTGAGTCAGAATTATCAAAGGCATGTTGAATAGCTTTACGATATTTTTCTTCAGCAACAGCAAGTATTTTATTAGAAACTTGATATCGATTTCGTAAATCAGTGTCATCAAGACTAAATAAAATATCACCTTGATGAATAACTTGGTTTGGCTCAACTTTAATTGCTTTAATGACCCCATCAATTGGGGAGCTCACAATGAACGGATCTCGTGCTACAATTTCAGCAGGCGCTAAGACACTTAATCGCACCGGTAAAAACATGGCGAGGATAATTGCAACAAATAAAATTTTACTAATATGATATTGGCGCCACCAAGAATTCATATAGGATATTTTTTTACTGTATTTTACACTATGCCAAGCATGGGCATACGCGCCAGTAAGTTCAGACAAAATGGTGGTTTCATTTTCTTGCCATGGCGTAGGTTTAGTTAACCAGATACCACCAAGCAGCGTTTTATCTTTATACAATAACGGGCAAAATAATGCATATTGTGGCAGCCATTTTTGCCAATCTTTCTGTAAATTTGGCGGCAAATCATTCGCACTCACGGTAGTTATTTTTTGATGTGTGACTAAGTGAGACATCACTGTGTTTAGCCAAATAATAAAAGGGGCATCTTGATTAATTTCAGCAGTTGCTGATATTGCTTCGATTTTTGTTTTATCATGTTGCACGGAAAATACGACAGCTTGTTTATAATCGACGAGTTTTTTAGTTTCATTACAAATAATAAAATAGAGTTCAGCTAAATTATTGACATGACGTGATGCTTTTTCTAATTGAATAAATGTTGAAAAAAATTTTACTATGGCATCTTCACTCATGCTTTACCCGTTTAAATTTTGCTTGTCCACTCATGCCTGAAATTAATTCTGGATGATGCCCTTCAATTTTTGCTATCACCTTGACTGATTGACTAACCGCATCGACTTTCGGGACAATACTTGTGACTAATGCATCATAATGTTGATTTGTTTCTGAGATACTTAAATTAAAATGATGACCTGTTTGCAACCAAGATAACCATTTTGAAGGGACGATCATTTCAACCACTAAATCATCATTGGCTAAGATTTCTATTAACACATCACCTTGACGAACGTTTTCAAATTGATGAATTTTTTTATTGACGAGCCGGCCATTAAAAGGGGCTTTAATGTGACAAAATTGAATAATGTGACCTTTGATATCCATGGTGGCTTTTGCACTCGCAAGTTCTGCTTCAGAATTTGCAACTTCTACAGCACTTGTCGAACCATAATGATAGAGTCTTAAATTAGCTTCATGATTTATTTTTTTAGCTTTATATTGTGCTTTCGCTTGTTCGTATTCTGCTAAATGAGTGGTGCAATCAAAAATAATTAACGTATCATTTTTTTTAAATGAGGCGCCTTCGTTTAACGGCATGTTTTTAACGCGAGCATTAATTTGACTTGAAATAATTGCATTTGCTCGAGATTTGACTTGCGCATGGATTGACGTTGATGGTGTTGTTGGGTCCCCAAAAGATGAATTAATCATCAAAAATTGGAGAACAAGGAGGTTAAGAAACATTAATTTCTTGAAGGATAAAAATTTACAACTTATACTTTTGTAATTAAATGTCACTTACACTTTTCCTTTATGCTTAGGTTTTAAATTTTTCCGATTAGGCTTTACTTTTACTGTTTTTAGTGTTGAATCAAATGAAATTTGCTTGGGGGTAACGGATAAATTTTTATGAATAATTTCGCTAATTTCACTTAAGCTCCATTCTGGATTTATATTTTCAATCGGATCATAGCCAATCGAATTTAATAATTGACCTCCTGAGTTTTGCCATTCAGCATAAGCTAAATCAACTCGGAGTTCAGACAAAATTAATTCAGCTTCTGCTTTTATCTTATCAAGTCGTTTACCTTTTTGTGCTCGTACTTGATTGGAGACATGTCGATAAATTTGTTGATCAATGCGTAAGGCCTTTTTATTAATACTTAATTCTTTTAACGTTTGACGATAACGTAAATAAGCAATATCAACTTGCGTCATCACTGTCATGGCTAAGGCAAGTCGCCTTATATCGCTTGCTTTAGCTGTAAGGGTCACTTTTTGGTTTAACGCGGGTGCTGCTAATAAGCGTAATAAATTATAAGTTAAATTGAAGCCTGCTTCTGCCCATGATTTATTTAGTGTAAAACTATTACTATCATAATCACGACCTGCATATAAATTTAATCCAGGTAATAATTGTAATCTTGCTTTATAGATTTCATTAATATCAATTCGTTTACGATAGGCTTCCTCGTGTAACTCGGGTCGATCACGAAGTGCTACTTTTTCAAGTAATTTTAGATTGTGAGGAAAGTTTTTTGGTAGAACGGCATTTCTTAATGGTGCGCGTAAGTTTAAACGTGTGCCAGGTGGTAAATTAATTAATGCGCTTAATTCGGCTTTTGCATTAAATAAATCTTTTTCCAAGGCAACACTTTTACGCAAGATTTCCATTAAATGTTTTTGATATTGTAAACTGTCTAAGGGATTTTGCGTTTTGCTAAATTCGATTTCTCGCGATTCTGCGAGAGCATGGTTCACTGTGCGTTCAAGGTGATTAAGTTTTGGAATTAATCTTTCTGCCGCATAAGCACGCCAATAAGCGTATCTGACATCACGAATAATATTTTGAATCATCTTACGATGTCTCTCACGTGCAATTAAATAAATATCGGCTTTTTGTTTTGCACTAAAATAACTTGCACCAAAATCTAAAATATTCCAACTCAATTGCAAATTGGCAATGCGACGGCTTAAATCAGTTGATGTTGAAAAACCAAGACCAATATTAGGTGTATTAGTCACAAGATTAAAACTACTCGCTGCCTGAAAATTACTGCGATGAATAAAACCCGCATCGGCGACAAGCTGAGGTAGCATGTCATATTGAGATAAATCAAATTCATTGCGAGAAATAATAGCTTCCATTTGTTTTAATCGATAATCTAAATTATATTTAATTGCGCGTGCCATGGCTTGATAAGGTGATAAACGATGGACTTTTTGTTGGTCGGCAAACATGTTTTTTAGATCGCTTAAGACGCGTTCGGTATGTTCTTTTTCAGTGATAACGTTAGGTTTAACTAAACACGAAGATAATAAAATAGAAAAAAGAATAATGAGTATTATTTTTACGGCTAATCCATTAGCTTGTCGACTCATATCCTTGATTGACTCCTTTAGCGTGCTCGAGAATGGCGTCGGCTAATCGTTGCCTCTCTTGTTCGAAGCGATCATGCAACTGCATAATGGCAGAATCAAAGTCGAGATAACAAAAATCAGCAACTTGTGAGCTTTGGCTACTAGTGTTGATCATACTAGAGTCAGCTAAATCGTCAATAGTTGGGTCAAATTGCAATATGTTATATGTATTCGAATTCTCAATAAAACCGTCAAGTCTTAAATCATTTTGCTCCACCCTATATGGCACATCAAAATCAGAATTTTGTAAATGATTTAATTGATAAAAAATGGGTGTTTTAAGCAATTGGAAAGCTTGCCACGTATTATCATTAGTGAGTGAATCGAGTAAACGCTGATAGGCACTTTGATCATAAAGCGTGAAATAAAATTTATTACTAGGCAAATCCGATTGCCTATTTATTTTATATATAATCGATTCACCTAATCCCTCAGCATGATCTTTATATAATGTGCTGCCCTGTAAATTATGAGTATTCTCCAGAGAATTTAAATGAATAATACGATTGGACCAAAATGTTAAACTATAATGATCAATTAAATTACTTACTTCAGTTTTTAAAAATAAATAATGAAATGCTGGGAATGTAAAATTCTGCGGCATATGTTTGTTCATGTCCGTGCCACTCGGTAAAACTCTAGTATTATTTTCAAGCGCACTATTATTTATTATATTTAAATCATTACCATTAAAGCCATCATCTTTAACGGTGATTTGATTGAGTATTACGGTATCAATACCCGCTAAAATAGTATCGTTTACTTTTGCGATAATCGTAAACTTGATTTCATGACCGACATTTAATTGCGCGAGGTGCCAGGTAATCGTATTACTATTAATAATGCCATTATTACTGGCACTGAAAATAGAAATTTGTTCTGGCAAAAATTCATCGACTATTATTATGTTTTCACCGTTTTGATTGCCGATATTTTTTAGGGTGATAATATAGTTAATTTTTTCACTGGCAAAAGTCGAGACTAAATTATCTGTGATGCTAATCGCATAGTCAGGAGCTGCATCTAAAATATCTAAATCAGTACTTGAATTATTTGTTAAATCAAAATCGGGTCCATTTAAACCATCATCGACTATCGTGACTTGATGTTGAAAATCATTATCACCCGATGCCACAATGTTTTTTACAGCAGCATTAATGACTATGTTTTCAATTTGTCCCGCATTAAAATTCGCAAATTGCCAAGTGATAGTATTACCATTAATAATACCGCCATGTGAAACTTGTAATATATTGAGTGAATCTTTATCAAAAATATCAGTTACGATAACACTAGTTCCATTTTGAGAACCAATATTTTTAACTGTTAAATTGTAATTTAATAATTGTCCTGGGGTTGCACGAGCTATACCATTATCTATCACAATATCGTAATCAGGTAGGGCACCAACGGGATCACTATCTGTAGCTGTGTTATTTAGTGATGTTAACTCTGGTCCATTATCATTATCATCACTAATGGAAGCAGTGTTAGTTAAATCATCAAACGCTGCCGGTAAGGGATTTTGTAAGATGCCTGATAGGGTTAAGTGAATGGCATTTCCCACGCCGGGATTTAATGTTGCAATATTCCAAGTAACGGTGCCTGAATTCATATCCACAATTCCACCTAAATTGGCAGTCAGTGGATTAACAAAAATCGTATTTAAATTAATACCCAAGGGTAATGTGAAGAAATCATTAATGACAAGATTAGTGCCTGGAATATTACCTGTATTAGTTAATATAATATTATAACTTACCGCGTCGCCTGCTTGTGGATTTATTGCAGCATTATCTTTTGTAATTTGATATTGAATATTTTCAATGGTGGCACTGACATTATCATTGGCAGTATAAGTGCGTTCATTGGGATCAACACCATTTAGGGTATCATAGGTGACACTTGCATTATTTGTAATGGTGTTGCCAATGCTTGCAATGTTATTTGTCACTGTGGCATCGTAACTGACTATTAAATTTTGTCCTACTTGTAAATCAATATTATTTATTACATCAATAATAAAACCATTGCCGTTAGGTGTAATAGTATAATCATTGTTTAATGTTAAAATTCCTATCCCACTATGGTTTACACTGATGCTGCCAATATTAACTGTAGCATCGACCGGTAATAAATCATTCACGAGAATATTTCTAGCGGGAGCGCTGCCAGCAGGATGTGAAATGGTTAATGTATAACTGAGTGTTTCTTGTAAATGCGGATTATTTCCAACATCAGGATTATTATCACTGACTTGTGTTGTAATTGTTAAATTGGGTTCAACTAACGTGGCATTAGTGTTAGCACTTTGCACGACTAAACCCGATTCATCAATATATCTAAAATCAATTTGATTATTAATTACATCGCCGGCGCTATTATTAATTTGATCAACCACAATCGCATCGAATGTAACCGTAATTTGATCGGCTGCAGTTGGTGGATCAGGAAGGGCTGAGCCGCTATTAATAACCGAGTTATAAGTGATCGTTAAAGTATCAAAAAAGGTATCCACGGTCACCGCATCGGTAACAGAAAGTGTCTCACCTACCGTTGAAATATTGGCGCCTTTATTAATAACGACTGATGCGGCATCAATATTTAAAATGCCTTGTAAGGTATTTAATTGATCGAGCAAGGTGACATTATTGGTTGTGCCTTCGCTAAAGGTTGCAGTAATAGTATAAGTGACGCGTTCGCCAATTGTTAGATTACTTCCTAGGGTATTCGCATCACTGGTTGTGGTGATCGTTTTCGAGATAGCATGATCAACAAAATTCGCTTGTAAATTATCACTGTCATTAGCACTGTAATCGTTAATTCCGCCAGCACCGGTTCGTTCATTGGCGTCAGCGCCATTCACTGAAGACCAAGTGATACTCGGCGAAGTTGTGAAAACTTGGCCGTCAATAACAGTATCCGGAATAACTACATTAATTCTAAAAATGGTATTGGAGAGTTGTGCTAAATCAAAACCACCGACAAGTGTTGAAATTTGCGTGCCACCATTCACTAAACTGGCTGTGATATTGGTACCTGAAACATGCGTCACACTCGCCACGGTCATGCCGGCAGGTAATAACTGATTAAAGTCGATATCAAACGCCGTTAAATTTGAAGTGTTAGTGATCGTCATTTCATAAGTAATAATATCACCGGCATCAGGATTAGCCGGTGGTGTAATAATGGTTTGTGTTAACGTTAAAGTCGGTTCAAATAATTCAACACTCAAGGGTGCGCTATTAATCGGTGATAAGGCATTGAGATTATCAAAAGTAAAACTCGCTGTATTCGATATTGTATCGCTTTGTTGATTGGCAAGCACATTCATCACCGTTGCCGTATAGCGAATGGTAATCGTATCATTACTATTAAACGTTTCATCGTTACCACTGTTAATCACAGGATTTAACGTGACAGTTAATCTATCGTTAAACGTATCGGCATTGGTATCAGACGCGGTGCTGGTGATAACCGTTGACGAAATCGTCGCACCATTCATAATTTGAATGCTCGCCGGATCAATATGCAAAATGCCGTTGGCAAAATTAATATTATCAATAATCGTAATATTATTCGTGGTGCCTTCGGCAAACGTTGCGACAAGATCAAACGTGAGGGTATCACCAATTGTTAAATCAGTTAACGTGGGATCCCCTAAAGCACTGCCTAACGCACTTGATGTAGAATGAATGGATTTCACAAAAGCATAATTTTCTAATTGCGTGGTAACGTTATCAGTATCACTTTGCGAATAATCATTAATGCCGCCGCTACCGGTGCGTTCTTGACTATCAATCCCATTAATCGAAGTCCAAGTGATAGTCGGTGTATTTGCTAAGAGTTGGCCATCAACTACGGTATTAGGCAAAATACCGCGAATAGTGAAAATAGTATTTTCGCCATTTAATAAATCAAAGCCACCGGCGAGTGTTGAAACTTGCGTGCCACCATCCACTAAAAACGCAACAATATTATTAGAACCCCCGACATGCGAAATATTATTGATGGTGATCCCGCCCGGTAATAAATTATTAAAATCGATATCATAAGCGGCGACACCGGAACTATTATTAATAGTAATTTGATAATCCACAACATCCCCAGAATCTAAACTCGTGGTGGTTGAAGTAATGGCTTGGGTTAATGTTAACGCGGGTTCGACAAGGGTGACATTGGTATTAGCTGAAAGCGTGACTAAACCGGTTTCATCAGTAAAAGTAAAATCAATATTATTATTAATAATATCGCCGGCTTGATTCGCAAGTTGGTTTACCACAATCGCATCGAACGTCACGGAGATTTGATCGGCTGCAGTTGGTGGATCAGGAAGGGCTGAGCCGCTATTAATAACCGAGTTATAAGTGATCGTTAAAGTATCAAAAAAGGTATCCACGGTCACCGCATCGGTAACAGAAAGTGTCTCACCTACCGTTGAAATATTGGCGCCTTTATTAATAACGACTGATGCGGCATCAATATTTAAAATGCCTTGTAAGGTATTTAATTGATCGAGCAAGGTGACATTATTGGTTGTGCCTTCGCTAAAGGTTGCAGTAATAGTATAAGTGACGCGTTCGCCAATTGTTAGATTACTTCCTAGGGTATTCGCATCACTGGTTGTGGTGATCGTTTTCGAGATAGCATGATCAACAAAATTCGCTTGTAAATTATCACTGTCATTAGCACTGTAATCGTTAATTCCGCCAGCACCGGTTCGTTCATTGGGATCAGCACCATCTATCGATGTCCAAGTAATACTAGGTGAATTAGTAAAAACCAAACCATCAGTAGTAGTATTGGGTAAAATGCCAATAATTCTAAAAACTGTATTTTGACCTGCAGCCAAATCAAAACCACCCACTTGGGTGGTGACTTGTGTGCCACCATTAATTAAAAAACCTGTTACATCAACGCTGCCACTGACATGTGAAATACTGTTGACTGTCATGTTTAAAGGTAAAATATCATTAAAATCGATATCAAAAGCTGCCACACTAGAACTGTTATTAAGCGTAATTTCGTAAGTGATTAAATCGCCCGCATCGGGATTAGCGGGTGGTGAAATAATAGTTTGAGTGATTGCGAGGGTGGGTTCTAAAACTTCTACCCGAGAATTATTGTCACCAGCAAAACTTGCAGCAATTTCACCAGCTGTGGTATTTCCATCACCATTCGAATCAACCAACACATCAACACGATTTACTAATGTTGAGGTTGATTGATTGGCCGCAATATTTTCGACACGCACATCAAATTCTACAACAACATATTCGGCATCGGCATCGCTATCACTATTAGTGAGATCGCCAAGTTTAATATAAATATCTGTTCCACTGTTATAGATATCGACATCGCTATTAATTGAGCTTGAAACATTATCATCAAATAACGTAAACATCGATCCTGAAATAGCATCGTCAGGTGTATTACCCGCATAGCCTGGCGTATTACCAACCCCTGTTACAATATCAAGACCAGCACC
The DNA here is from genome assembly GCA_964352985.1 of uncultured Legionellales bacterium. Taxonomy (GTDB): domain Bacteria; phylum Pseudomonadota; class Gammaproteobacteria; order JAHCLG01; family JAHCLG01; genus CAYGUK01. Next base: position 36,224 of record CAYGUK010000015.1, on the reverse strand, counting down.
TGTGGCCACTGAATTAATGTTTGTTCCATTTGAGGAAACAAAACCCACTCTCACACCATTAGCTTCAACAAAAATTAATCCCGTTGGAATTAAATCATTTATTATAAAATCATTTAACACACCTTCAGGAATTTCAGAAATAATACGATACGTGATCACTTCACCAATCACCACATCTTCAATTGCTGCATTTACACCTAAAGCTGTGCCAAGTGCAACACTGGAATTAGTAATGATTTTGCTGGGAATAGGGGGATTAATGGTGATCGCCGCATTTGCATTAATACTATAATCATTAAATGCTCCCGCACCTGTTCTTTCATTTGCACTTGCACCATCGAGTGATGTCCAGCTACTTGAAGCTGTCGCACTATAAGTGGCATTGGGAAAGGCACTGCCTGAAATATTTCCATCGATAGTAATCGTTAACACATCACCCACATCAAAATCTAAATTGGTAATTTCGGCAGGTTTAATTCTTAAGGTATTCCCGGAATATTCAAAATCATTTATATCAATAGAGATATCGGGTGAAGAAACAATAGTGGTTGTACCAATATTAAAATTAATAATTTCATTTGGGATGACAAATTGAAAATCGACATCATATGCGTTTGTGTTATTTGCTAAGGCACTGTGATCAAGTGTTATGGTATAGCGAACAAAATCACCCGCGTCACCATTTGTTGGTGCCGGCCCCACACCGAGATCCGCAAATAAATCTTCAACTTCAACACTCACATTAAATTCTAAATCGGGTTCAAGAACGGTGATCACATCAGTGGTGGCTGGTGTGACTTTAACGACTAAAGTATCTGATTGCCAAGTTGCAATAGCACTATTATTTAAAGTTTGACCGGCAACATTTGTTGGAAAATTATCAACCTTTACTCGGTATTGCAAAATAAACGTTTCGTCGGTGCCATTATCATTATTGGTATTGGTTAAACGACCAAAATTAAATGTAACAACTTGTCCTAATTGGCTTCCTGAAACTGCACCAAAACCCGCAGGTACCGCTGATAAATCAGCGGCAGGTGAAATAATTGATGCGCTACCCGCTACTAAACTTAAACCTAAATCAAGTGTATCTATAATTCGAAAACTTTGTGCTGAGTTCGCACTTTCACCTTCTGGAACAGTCACTAAAATTTGATAAGTAATTTCTTCACCAATGGTTGCTTGATTTAATTGATCATTTGAAGGCGTAATAATCGATGTATTGGTAACGGTTTTTACTAATGTTGGCGTGTCGATGGTAAAACTATCATTGTCTGTTGCAACGTAATCATTCACACCACCTGCGCCGGTTCTTTCACCAGCAACGGCACCATTTAATGATGTCCAAGTAATTGAAGCGTTATCAGATAACACTTCACCAAAATCAACAGTCGATCCTAAACTAAACACAATATCAAATGTTGAAGTCTGTCCGGCTAATAAATCAATATTACCTGTATTAGTAACACTATTACTGCCAGTTGCACTGAATGCGCCAGTAATATCTACACCAGAAATATGATTATAAGCAGTAATGGTTGCTAATGCGGGTAAAACATCGGAAAAATTAATATCAAAAACATCAACACTTCCCGCAGTAATTGTAATACGAAAAGTTAAACTAGTATCATTCCCGTCAGGATTTGCAGCACCTGTATAGGTAGAAGAAATTGTTGGATTAGGTTCGACAACGGTTACATTTGCTGCGTTACTGCTAGTAGTAGTAAATGGTCCTGTAATGCCTAAGGGATCCCAATTAAACGTCGCACTATTATTAAGTTGTGTTCCTGACTGATTACCCACTTCATTATCTACTACAACAGTATAAGTGATAGTTACTGTCTCAGGTGTCGCATTACTTGAAGCAATGTTAGTTAATAAACCTAAATTAAATGTTAATAAATTGCCAATTTGGTTTCCAATGACTGCGCCGAAGCCACCTAATAAACTAGTCGAAACACCAATACTGTTAGTCACACTAGTGAGTGATGCAAAACTCAAACCTGCATCTAAGGTATCTGTGATTGATGCGCTAGTTGTAATACCTTCTGGTATTGTGATCACAAGTTGATAAGTTAATGTTTCACCAATGGTGGCTTGTGTCGTCGCATTATTGCCACCACCATTGACGCTGGTTGAGACTAATGATTTTGTGATGAGTGGGCCAGCTGTGGTAACAGTTGCATTATCAGACCAATTACTATTAGTTTGTCCTGTCGTATAATTATTGCCACCATCGATTGCACCATAATTTACGATTGTGGCGCCATCGGTTAAAACAGAATTTGGTTCAATCGTTGTTAACAATTGTAATTCATAAGTGATCACTACAATATTTTCACCATTTGCACCATCGGCAGATTTAATCGCACCATCATTTGCACCGGGATCAACAATTTCTAAGCCTGCACCGAAAAGTGAACTCTCAAGTCCAACAAAAGATAATGCTGTCCCATCACCACGATATACTTCAACATTAAAACCTTGAAGTGTGAGTGGAATTTGATAGCCAGCCTGTATTTGATCAGTAACTTTTAAATTAAAGCCATCACTGCTACCTGTATTTTCAATCACAATAGCAAAGCGAACAATGTCACGGGCATCGCCACCAGATAAATCGCTATTAACAGGATTTGCTGCTAAATTAGCACTATTAAACGATCCCACAAAAGGTTTACCGGCACTACCCAATGATGTGTTATTAAATAATACGGGGCCCACAGACGCTGGATTAAAAGTTTGATTGCCGGCGTTTGTTAACACCACACCTTTACTAATATTTAAATTCGGTTGTTCTAATTCAACTTGTACAATTTCGGTTTCTGCCGTTGAATTGTTTTGTGTTGTACCATAAGAAGTTTCAGCTTGATTCGTTAAAAATAAGCCATCGGCAAAAGGTTTATCGGCGACGGTATAGCGAAATAATAAATCGATAGTATAAGAATTCGCCGCACCATTTTCATCAAACGTACCAAAATCAAAACTAATATTATTCTCACCATTTGCAGTTGAAGTGGTGATGTCGGGTGCACTTGCACTGGGATGCGCTAATAAAGTATGAGACGGTCCATATTTCACTAAACCAGCACTTGTAGGAATCGCCGCTGTGGCGCCTAAACCAAATTCATTATTTCCTGGTTCAGTACTCGAAATTTCTGTCGCACTAAAAATAGGTTGTGGTAAAAAATCCGTTAACACTAATGATTCTATATCACCAGAAGGAATGGTTGCAGTTAAACGATAAGTAATGGTCATTCCCGGCGATATTTTAGGATTTGGTAATCCTCCGCCAATCACGCCATCGATCGCATAAATTGATTTGGTGACGACTATTCCTGAAATAGCAAATTGGGCGCTACTCGTATCTGTTTCAATTTCTGCGCCACCGATTACTTCACTATTAAGCGTGACTGTATTAGTTAACACATCACCGACATCAACACTGCTATCACCCGATGGAAAATTAACATCAAAATTTTCTGAAATCGTTGCACGATAAATTACGCTTGCAGTTGTTTGCCCTTGACCAAAGGCTGATAATAAATACTCATCACCTTCAAGGGTATCATTGTGACCGCTATCAGTCATTTGATCGCTAATGCGAAATGCAATGGTTTGCGTACCATCTCCATTAAACGGTAAAGTGACAATATTATAATTTGCAATATTCATTAATGTTGCAACAGAATTGATATCTTCATCAAAATTTAAAATTGGCGTAAAACTTGCTGCAAAACGCTGACCATCTGATAACACGTCATTCACAATTAAATTATCAAAACCAAAAAAATCTGAAACTATAATTGCAAGTGTAGATTCAATGGTGTCACCTGGCACAAGACTACCCGCATTAACATCGGTAAAACTTTTTTGAATGATAATCGATTTTGCGGTGAAACTAGCTGTCGCAACATCGTTAAATGGTCCACCGGCATTATAATTATAAGTAATATCAGCTTGCGTGTTGATAAGAACACTATCACCTGTGATCGGATCGAGCACTTCATTACCCACACCACCATTGGCATCAAACTCAGGAATAAACGTAGTAAAAGTGATAACGACATCATTGACTGCAGTCGAGCCAGAAATATCGGTAAACTCAATTAAAAAATTATTATTTGGTGCGAACTGTGCGCTACCAATAGTCGGTGTATCGGTAATGCTTTGGCCGTTAAATGCAGTTGCTTGTGATGCATCGACATTAATCGTGCCTTGATAGGCAACATTGCTCGATAAAATCTCGGCAATATCAACATTTGTAATTTGTTCGCCACTTGCAATATCAATGGTAATCGTTTGTGTAAAAGGATAATTGGCACCGGTTGTTGTTTCAGTTTCGATTAAATTAATTGTTTTAGAAATATCGACAACAATTGGCGTTATGTTTGAGGTTTGCATCGCTTGAAATAAAGTTGCATCGGGAAAACCTGGATTATCAAGCGCATCAGTGCCGTATCTAAATCCTGCTCTTGCATAGAGATTAATCGCACTGCCAACCGTAGCACCGTTGGCTTTATTTAAATTTCCCGTAAAATCTAAAATAACATTTGGCTGAGTTGGTGAAAATGATCCAAAAGGTAATTCGATAACATGCCAAACATCACCCGCATTTAATCCTAATCCCACGCCATCAGGTACGGGACCTGGTGTGGTTGTATCAAAGGGATGTTGTGTGACGGGAGTTATACCATCTAACCATTGTGCGCCATCCCAAGTGTAGGTGTGACTAAAATTTACGGTTGTGCCTAAATAACTGGCATTAGCGATCCCTGATATTTCTTGTGGAATAATAAAATCAATAAATGGACCAAAGCCTGCTTCATTTGCATCCGTATTATCAAAGGTCAGTGAAAAATTAAAATTTTCATTGATCATTTCTTCACTGGGTAAATTAAAGGATATCTCTGGAGTAGGGAGTAATGCGCCTTGCCAATTTAAGGTGGCAAGATCGATAGATAAAGCGGTTTCAATATTGCCGGTGGTATATTCAAAATTAAAATCACCGCCAATATTTAGGCTCCCGGTTAAATTACTGGAAGCTGCAATATCTGCTTGTGTTAATTGTGCGAGTTTATTTATAAATTCTATCCCTGAATTATCATTCGCAATATTACAACCATAAAGTAAAATATCCGCTTTATCATTGAGTGACGCTGACCAAGTACTTAATGTTTCTTCATAATGGGATAAATTTTCTTGAGATAAAACACTTTCGCCTAAATATATTTTTCCATTATCGGCATGGGATAAAATATGGAGACTTGAAATGTTTGAATATTCGGCGACATGTTGTGATATTTCTGCGATACCATTACTTTGTTCAGCGATTAAATAAATGTGAAATGTGGTCGATGCGTTTGACGCAATCGCATCATAGCCAAATGCATTATGCTCAACATTAAAATCAATATCACCAAAAAGATCTTGTAAAAGTTCATTGTAGTTTTGAATAGTTTGATCGACAAAAACTAATTCTATATTTTGTTCTGAGGTATGTGGTTCATCGATTTGTTGATTGTCATGATTTAATGGTGCAAGAGCGATTTCTTGATGTTCATTTTGTTGTTGTTCGCTAGTTGTTGTTTGATCATTTTCTGTTGTTTCAGTTCCGGTATCTGCGCTAGCAACTAAGGCTGCATCAAGCAATATCCGTGATTCCAATAATGCTTGTACGGAGGCTTTGGTACCAAATTGATTGATACGTTTTTGTTGCTTGGCCTTATCCCTAGCCATAATATTTCCAGCTGAAAGTGACACCTATATATAAAGAGTTTAGTCAGGATTTATTCGCTATGCGGAAAAATAAGTAAATTTGATTGTTAAATTAGTCTAAAGATGTAAATTCATGGTTTACGTATATACGTTAGACTTACTTTGCAATATGTTTTTCAGGAAAGTTAGAGATATTTGATTTATGGTTAACAAACTAATTCGAGAAAGAAATCGTATTAGCTATTTACGAGAATTGAGTTTTACATCCCCGAAAAAGTTTTTGGTGATGTAAAATGTGAAATATAAAAGCTTATTTAACAGATTTAAATTCAATATCACTGACTACGATACCACGGTTGAAAAATGTGGGTGTTGATTTTAATTGATTTGTGCGTGAGATATTCATCACAAGTAAATATTTCATTTGCTTTGCTTGATCAGGTGATTGTAATTGTATAGTAATAGGCATTTGTATTTGCCAAGAAAAAGCATTTTGCAAAATGCCTTTGCGTGTTACAACCGGCGCAGCCGTTGGAAAGGCTGACATGATTAATTTTTTTTGCTGTATTAATTGCACTAAATCTTTATTCGATAAGAATGTTTGATACTGTTGCCAAGCTGCAGAATTGAGAAATGGTCTTGCTAGCGCTTGTGATTGTTGTATTGTAACAAAATTTTCAGAGAATAAATTTATTAACGCTTCATTCGCAAATGCTAATACAACATTATCAGTAATGAGTGGAAAGGTAATCGATGCTTTATTAATTTGCTGATCAAAGTTCAACATATTCGTTGACTGATTTGAGGCAAATAAAGTAAGAGGTAGTATCACTAAAATTGCAGAGAGAAAGAGAGATAGTCTACAGCGTATCATATTATTTTCTCCTGAATTGCTTAGAATTATATAAAGTATGCGTAATCGTAAATAAAATTATAGGGATAATTATATCCGTTAGCAAGGGGCTTAAATCAATTAAAAAGACAGTATAAATTGTATTTATCTCAGGAAGTGAATAATTATTTTCTCAAAATTTTTGAATAAAATAATTTGCTTAATGGAATTTTATATTGATATAAATCAAGTTAATTACCTTAATTAGGTTGTGATGCAATTTTTGGATTAAAGAATTCATCACACTGATTTGCAGATAATAAGCTATCAGGTTCTGCTGCCAATAAAATGTGATTGGAAGCATTATTAATAGTTCTCATATGAGTAAAACGAGCGCCATGGGATAATTGTGCAATTTCTGCTGGTGATAATCTTGATTCAACTAACTCAGCTGATACAGAGCTGATACTTGGTAAAAAAGCGACAATATCTTTGGCATTAAATTTTTTATGAAAATCTTTGATTAAACCTGAAAATCGAGTTTTTAATCCCATTTTTAATTTATTTGCCTGAATCAATATATTGGTGTGATTATCATGCAGTTCTATAACAAAATCACTTGGGTCATAATTTGAGAAAACCGCGTTGATAACATCAATTAATGCCGAGCGAAAACATTCATTCTCATGTTCACTTAAATCTTGATGGGTGAGATAAAAGTCAACGACGGTGTTTAATTTAAAAGTATACATGACTAAGACCTTATTATTATTTTTAGTGTATAGATAAAATATTGTTTAATATCTTGTTTTAAATTAGGGACATTATTAACAATTTTAATATAGGTGGTTTATACCAGATTATTTAATGATATGCTAATGTATTATGCGTTTTTATCGTATAAATTAATAATCACTGAAATTATACCGAAAAATTTCCTAGATTTATTGGGGTATCTAAAATCATTTATTCCACAATCAATTTTAATTCTATTTTTACAGTTATAGCAAAAATAAGCAATTTTCTCTGTAGGGTTTGGATCTGATTAAGATTTAGAATGGCGAAAATTTGAAAGAAAAATAGGTGTGAGATGTGTAGGTTTTTTAGTTGTTTTAGTAAAGAAAGTAAAGAAAATAGTGTAATAAAACCTTCTGAACGAATAGATTCTCAATTAAACAAAAACTATAACCGTAGAAAAAAATACGAGAGAAATAAGGAAAATTCTGCTAGCGAGAAAGAGAAAAGGCAAGAACTTAAAGATAAATATGGCGAGTTTTCAACAGCAAAAAATTTGAAACGCTAAGATAGATTGATTAGGGACTGCGAGGGTGGGATTGAAGTAAACTTACTTCTTCGCCACCATAAATCCATTCAACATCATGTAAATGACTTGCCACATCAAATATTTCAGCAGGCGTGGTTGTTGAAATAGGGAGCGCATCATCAAAGCAATAACAACAACAAAAGCAAAAACATACCCAACCTTTTAAGCTAACTAAACAAGCTAGGTTGGCGAGGACATTCGTTACACAGTGATCAACTCTAAATAAATCCATTTCGAAACCACAGGTTCTTAGAACAGCTAGTGTTAAATCGCTACAATTATTGCCTATAAAACGATATTTTTTATTATTTAATTCTCTTTCTGTCCACCCTGCTAAGGTATCAAAGGTAACCTTTTCGGTTTCAAGCTTAATTATATTCAACGAATTATTATCAAACTCCGCTTGTTGCTTTTTAATGTATGCCTCTGCTTTATCAGGCGAACAACATTCATACAAAAATCTTGGATTATCTACGTGAGCGCTATAACTAAGACAATTTTTATTATCCTCAGAGAAAACTATGATTTCTAAATGACCTAGCTCACAGTTTATCTTGGGGTAATATAGTATTATTAGTTTCATTATTTAGGCTCAAAACTCAACTGCATTTAATGATATATTATATTGTAAAATAATAATGTTTGTTACCTGAGTAATTTACCTGAAAAATTAGGGGGCGTATGTGATCATAAAATAAATGTCGTCGAAAATTTAATTGACTTGAAAAATCTGCAGAAAAATAAATATAAAATAATTACTAGGAAGCGTAAAAAAAAACTGTAAAAATTAAATCTTCAGAATATTCTAATTGTTCAGCACTAATCGTTTAATCATATAATTCACAAATTTCTTTAAAATATCAGTAATGTGCATTATTATTAAATGATTGAATAAATGTATTTATCGCGAAAGCTATAAATCACTGAATGTGGAAGGAAAATGATTTCAAATATTCGACAACTTGGCTATTGGGAATTTGGCTGTTACTTATACCAACGAGATTATTATGGTTCAGCAAATATCATAAAAACAGCGGCAATCAATGGCGTGGTTGATGAAAAACACATGAGAAGTGCATTGTTAATGCTTTATCAACGTCATCCCTTTCTGCGTTCGACCATTGTAGATAATGGAACAGATATCACTTTTTATGAAGATTTTTCAAGTAATAAAATCGATGCAATCTTTCTTGATCGTGAGGATGATGAACATTGGTCTAGAATAACCATGTTAGAATCGAGCAAACCATTTAGCAGTGATCAACAATTATGGCGTATCTATTTTTTGATTGATAATAATAAAACAGATATGTTGTTAAATTTGCACCATTCTATAGGTGATGGCTTATCAATAAATATATTTTATCGGGACTTATTAACCTATTATCATGCGTGTACTCTGCATGAAACAGTTCATATCAATTCGCTACCTTTTATTGAACCGATTGAAATACTTTGTGCTAAGAATATTTCTTGGGAACAGCATTGTCAGCGTGTAGAAAATCCACAGAAAATCGAAATCGGAATTTGGCCATGTTCTCAATCTTGTGCTATTGAATCACGAGTAACAAAAGCAATTTATCATAAATTAGATATAGCTAAAATTGACGGTTTATTAAAGTTATGTCACTCTCGTCAATTACGCCTCAATAGTATTTTAACAGCAATTCTTCTTAAATCTCATTTAATGATTAATCCTGAAATAAATGCTTTAAGTGTATCTATCGCTGTGAATTTGCGGGGCTATACTCAGCTTGATCAAAGTCAAGAACACTTAGGCTGTCTTGTTTCAATGGTCAAAAATTATTTAGGTAATTCAATTTGCAAAATGGATCTTTGGACATTAGCAAAACATTATCAAGATTTGATGGATAATAATATTAAACAATTTGCATTTTATCCTGTTAACTATGATAAACAATTTATCGAAAACGATCGTATCCCAATTGACTCAACTCAACAGACCGCTTTTTTACAACATTTTGGTGTCACCAATAATGGTCGTGCAACTATTCCAAAAATTTATGGTCAATTAACCCTAGATACAATTTATGGCGGCACTTCCAGACAATCAGGTGATTTTTCAGTCTATGTTAATTTTTTGACTTTTCATGATCACTCATTGCTTTATTTTGCTTATACATATCCTTTGCAATCTGATGAATATGTGGCATTACTTTTAAACTACTATCAAAAGAATATTGATCGTTCTTTAGCAGATTAATTATTTTACTGAAATATAAATCGGTTGCTATATTTTTAGAATTAACACCTAATTCAAAAAATATCCAGTATTTCTATAGAAAAAATTCGGATATTAATTTATCCTGTTTGTTTTCTTAATAAATTAGATATAACTATGACATTTTTTTTATTTTTTTCTGCTAGATATATAATCAAAAATATTATTTAATATTTCATAGCAAAAGAATAGAAATAATATGTTTATTTCTCAAGTTACTAATAAATATTAATAAGTAGTCAATATGAAAATTATCACTTTAGACTTTACTGGATGTACTGAAACTGATGTTATTTCAGAACGTATTATGGATGATTTATTTGATATTCCCGGGGCGGATAAAGTTGAAATCATAATAGACGGATTGGATTTAACTCAAATTGAGACTCAAGAAACAATCTTATTTTTCATGGAAAAATTGCATGATAACGTGAAATCAATATGTCTTAAAAATTGTAAACTAAATATTGAATGGTCAGCTCAATTTTTTTCTGCTTTATCTTTTTGGTTAGAGAAGGTTGAATTATCTTCATGTCAATTTTTATTAGAAGCTGATTATGAATCTACTATTCCTTTGATTAAGTTAGTTAGCGTTTTACCAATCTCTTTAAGAAAATTAATTCTATGCGATCTACATTTGGAGCAATTGAGTGAGAATGAGTTAGAAGAGGCGCTACGTATACATCAGGTTTATGAATTACAACAGCTAGATTTAAGTGACAATCACTTAAGCCTAGAAAAAATATTATTGTTCTTCAAGGCTTTTCCCTTTTTAAGGGATATTAATCTTGGTGTTACTAATCCAGTTGGTGATGAAAAGCAAAAATTGCTTAAAAATGTTTCTGACTTTAATAAATTATTATCTGCTATGCCAAATGATACTGCTATGTTAATCTTAAAAAATATCGATTTAAGTTTAATGAAAGATCATTTAGATGCTTGTTTACATCATTTCGTTTTAATGCGAAATTTAAATTATATTGATTTTACTGGGTGTCACTTGGATGAGTTAAGCGATAATCAATTATTAAAACTATTAAGTATGTTATTTTTAAGAAAAATGAATATGAAAATTATAGTGGATGAGAGTATCTTAAAAAGAGTATCGGCAATAATTGCTGTGAATTCAGAAAAAGAGGAATCTCTAAGCGCACTAATTCATGAAAAACTCTGTGAAGGAAATTTAAGTTGTCATAGATTAAATGTCAGAGCAGAAAGACGTGTTGAACATTTAATAGCAATGAAATGTTAATTGAAAAAATAGATAAAGCTTTTTAAGCAAAAAGACTATCGTGAATGATTATAAATAAAAAGATATATATTTAACTTTAACAACCATATATCTTTTCAACATTCACGATAGTGAGTAACCTGTAAATTGTTATTGAGCAATTTCAAAGATTTTTTTTGAGACTTCGATATAAGGTGTTTTTCTGCCATCACGAAGCCATTTTAAAGTTGCATCTTCAAAGCCTTGCTGAATTTGATTAGTTAGTGCTTTATTATCTTCAATGATCAATGAAAGCCAATGATCACTTTGGTAAATCTTAGCTTCTGAATATAAGCCCTTTGAGTTTAAAACAGAATGATTAAAACGATAAAAGTTTGTTGAATGATCGATTGATTGCATGTGTACGGTCCTCTTGATGCTAATATTTTCAACGTGTTAGTGTGTCACTACCTTATCATAAGTCTAAATGTATAAATCCATCAGGACTTAAAAATTACAAAAGGAATTATATTGCCATCATAAATGAGATGCAAGTATTCATTTCTCTTAATTGTAAAATTTTTTGAATGTTTTTATATAGCGCTTGGCTTTGGTTACTATAGATAATAGCTTTTAATATACCCATTCTCTAGATTTCGAACTGAGTCAAATATGAATGATTCCTTTTTTCTTTAAATCACTTTGAGAATTAAATCACGTGGAAATTACACTTATTTAAACAATACGGTCAAATAATTTGGGTTGATGACGAAAAAAAGTTGCAAATTTTACCAAATTTCTAGATAATAATTAAAATTCGACTTTATGGTAAATGTTTGGAATGGCGATTCTCAAAGTCTTTAAAAAAGAAAACACATTAGTAGAGCATCTACGTAAATTAATGTTTGAAAATAAAATTAATGAAGCAGAGCTTGCTCGTCAAACAAATATACCTCAACCAACGTTGCATAAGGTCTTAACGGGTAAAACAGCCGATCCTAGAATTTCAACTTTACAAATCCTAGCCAATTACTTTCAACTTTCTGTTGATGTTTTATTATCCGGTGATACTAACTTTAGCGGTCATTCCACACCACATATCGAATCACAATCGATTCCAATTTTAACATGGTCGAATTGTTTAGACGTTAAAAATATGATTCAAACCATCTCACCATCAAATTGGGATTCTTGGCTTGTCATCGAATATTTAACAGATTATGCTTTTGGTCTAAAAACGAAACCATCAATGGAACCAAGATTTCCTAAAGGATCAATTCTTATTATTGATCCCGATCTTACACCTCAAGATGGTGATTTAGTGATTGTTCACTTTCCTCAAACGAGTGAAGCGACTATGCGAGAAATTATCATTGATGGTCCAATTCAACAGTTAATGCCACTCAATGAAGGTGAGACATGCGAATTGGTACCGGATATCGATATAATTGGCGTTTTAACTTACTCTCGTTTTGCTCATCATGTGGTGGATTAAAATTATATGATTGCAAAATTGAAAAAGTTAAAGAAGATTTTTAAATCATTGCTCAAACCTAAACAACCATTATTTAAATTAATTGAAATTGATATCGATAACACGCGGGCACAGATACAATGTAGCGGTCTTGCAACTTTAATAAAAATATCATTTGCAGAATTAATTAATGATACTTACGTCTTAAATAATTTATCGCCAAAACATGCTTGCTGGGTTGGTTATTATTATATGCTATCCAAAACTAAATCAGGTAAAAATTTTAAACAACCAGGATTGAAATTTCAAAAAACAAACGATAAATTTTGTATTATTTCTCAAGATAGACAAGGAGAATTAACTTGTCTTGATCGTCACACTAATAAAAATTTTAAAGCGTTACCGCTACAGATTGCCGAAAATGAAGAATTAATCAAATTCTTTTCACCAATTGAAGCTTGCTATATCGGGATATTAACTGAGTTGCAAATCAGAAAGCAGCCTAAAACCGCGATTAAACCACTGTTAACAATAGTTAAATGACAATTGAGATTTTATTCTTATTAAACACCATATTGATTTGAACTAAGGTGAAGCTTTGGTGAGCATGTGTGACAACTAATCAGTAATTAATTTACTCTAATGTGACAAAATCCAACTTTTTAAAGGGTGTCATTAATGAGTGATTCAATAACTAATTTTGTACCAATGCTTGAAGATATAAAAGAGGAATTTATTTTTTGGCGTGAGAATCCGGGTAATAGATGAATAATTTCTGATTTATTATGGGAGCAAGTATTCAAGATCCTGCCTCACTATACTAAATCTGATATATTGGTATCTTTGGGTATCAATTCATTACAATTAAAACGAGTGCAAGCACGAATAAATATATTTTCACGAATAATATCGATAATTTTAACATAGGTATCATCCTCGTGAATAAGTTCGCCATTGGTAGCAATATTTTCCAATTCATGAAAGATGGGGATCGCACAGTTTGCCACTTCCTCAATCAACTCCCATTGTGTTGATACGGGTAATGGCATGTCTAACAATATTTGATGCGGTTATATTGTTTTGCTTCGTAGATTCAAGTGATGATTTATTGTCTTGTAATTGATTAGTATCTTTTTTATTTGACTTTTTATTGCGATTCCTTTTTTTTGATTAGCCTTTACCAAAGATAAGTTTACGCAGGTTGTATAAACTTATTTTTTTCTCTAACAATGCTGTAGGTAACCATACGGCTAATCTAATACAGGCAATCACAAATACTTTGGTGTTATCTGCTAAATTGCTATTTTCAATTGTATTAATAATGGCATTGATCTTATCTGCTGATTTTTCGACAACAAGAGGTAGCGATCGACCATGTTCCCTTTATTATTAGCCTACGTTAGATTTGTTCGGGCAAGCAGGATAATAAAATTTTTCATATAAACCAAGTGGATAAATATATTGATATCGAAGTAAACTCGTGGCCAGATAGTTTATTTTCTCATAGCACTATTTGATCTTCACTCGGTTACATCTTCTACTGAAAGTCTGATGCTAAATGAATAGTATGAAAAATCGCATTAAGTAAACTATACTCATTATTAATAATAATTTTAGGTTAAGTGAATTATTGTGAAGTTAAAGTTAATAGTAACCCATTGTTTATTGTTAATCATTTTGCCTCTGAATGTTTTGGCCTATAGTTGCTTGCCACAGATTAGCGGCAGCTTTAATCAAAGTTGCTCTATTTCTAACTATACATTTATAGATGGCCAAAAGTGGTATTGTCTGCCAAATACAAATAGTAGAATAAATACAATTGAAGCCAATAATGCTCCTTTGAAGGGTTCTAGTGGCGCAGGAGATATGACCTACTGTTATTACTCTGTTCCAAATAATGTCGATCTTGTATGTTGGTATTCTGCTGGCGGCTGGCCTCGCGGTGTATATTGCATAGACTGAAGGTTCCCTCCACAACAAATTATATTATACCGTAACTTATTCAGCATAAATGCTGAATAGTTACCCTGAGAATACTGCCTAACGTGGCAAAACCAGGTTAACGGCACTTAAGGGGAGAATCGCGATTCTTCCCTTAAGAATCCCCATCGAGTAAAGAAAGTCTGTTCTTTTCAGCGTTTCTACGTTGTTGCTTAAATTTGGTGAATAGTTACTGTAAATTTAATAAATAATCAAATTAATTTATATCTTAATTTAGATTAATCATGTTAAGATGCCGATATTGTTGATTATTTTCTGCGAGTTAACAATGGTAAAAAAAAATCAGTATATTCTCTTTAATCTGTTTTTATTTTTTTTATCTTTCCCCTTATCACTATTCGCTTGGAGCAATTATTTTAGAATTGTGAATCATTCCGATGAGGCGTTACAATTTTCGATTGTTCCCAATATTGGTGGGGCGCATTTACAACCGACAGGCATTTTACCAACAAAAGTTTTAGTCAATGGTCATAGCCAAAGTAACGAAATCCAACTAACTGATGGTAAAGAACATTGGTGGTCAGTTATTCCAAAAGAAAAGGGTGTGATTTATCTTTATAATGCAGAAGGTCAACACAATTGTTCTATCGATTATTATTATCAATATAGTTTTCATACGACATATCAAGGATTTCATTCCTTAGTTTTTAGCAATTTAACTTGTAATAACTCGCCGTTAAAAGTTAATAATATAGATTTAATTACCCCTGATATAAAAAGTAATGCCAGACCTATTCTAAAATCAATTAGTATTTTGAATATTGATAAAGATATTGTGGGCAATAGTACAGGTAGTTATGCTCAATTTGATTGCACAGACAATTCGATACCTGGACCTGATAATTGTTTAATTGTGTCACCCAACCAAAATAATCAAACACCTGATAATACAGGTAGCACGCTACAACAATCACTCAATTTGCAAATTAATATAGATCGGTTTGAGCCTTTAAATTTCGAGCAATTTATTGGCACTCATAATTCAATGATATCGCCAGTTTATACAACTAGTAAAAATGCGTTTGATTTAAGTTATTCTGATCCTGATAATTATATCTCTTTGACTTCTCAACTCAATGCCGGTGTAAGACAATTAGAATTTGATATTTTATGGAATAATAATCAAATTCTATTTTGCCATAATCATGTAACACCTGTGATCAATAATATACTTTGCACTGGCAACTCATCTTTGAGTTCGGTCATGGCTGAAATCAATCAGTGGATTGCAGCGCATCCTGATCAATTAATTATGATATATCTTGATATCAATCAAAATTTAGGAACTCACGTTGCTGATCTTGATAAAATTTTTTCGATAATTAGTCAAAATATTTTTACACCTAAAATGGCGCAGCAATATTATGTCAGCCAAGGTCATGCTTTGCCTGCGTATAAAATATCGGCAAATGATATTATTCAAAAATATGGAAAACATATTCTTGTCGTTAGTGATGAAGATATCGCGGATTTAAATAATAGTGAATATGTGTTTACATCAGCGTCTCATTCAAATGTTTCGATGCTACATGAAACCGGTGTCGATGATTATTATAAAAATAACATTCAGTGTAATAATAATGATAAATTAGATTATACTGCGTTTAATCAATTTTATGGTGATCAAGGTCATTATAATATTTGGCGTGTTAATGGTGATCGTACTGTTATTGCTTATCTCAGTTCGAGCAATGGCGCAATTTCTTATAGCGATTATATAACAGCGGCATTTATTAAAAATACATTGGCTTGTCCAGTTAATATTTATAGTTTAAATATGTTGGGTTATACCGAAAATAACACATCACAAGCTGCGAGTGATCCTCGTCTATCAGCGTTTTTATGGAGCTGGGCATTCGGTTTTCCGCTGCAAACAGGTGGAAGTGATATTGCTTATATCGATCCACATACTGAACATTTTGCCAATGATGAAACAGTAAAAGCGCAATATGCCTTATGCTATCAACCTTCTGAAGCGATCTCAGGGCCAACAATTCCTGGAAACTGGCAGGTATTTCCTATAAACAATACTAATGTTGATTTAACAACTTTTGAAAAAGCAAATAATGCCTGTGCGCCAGGCTATTATTTTGCAACACCCACAACGTCTTATCAAATGGCAAATGCTATGCATGTTATAAAGGGTATAAATCAAGCCGTATTAGTCAACTATAAAAAAGTCAATAATACTTGGCAGGCAAATAATGGATTGGCTTTAAATAATTTAAACTAAATACTAAGATAATTGATCACAAGTGTAAGAATATAATATTAAAATATTTCACATTCCCAAATAATTAGTTTGCGGCAGCTTGCTTATTAAGAAGGTATCAATCCTTTACTATAATGCGACCTTCTTGTAGACTATGTCATTATTTTAAAATGACAAGAAGTAAAAATGAATATAATTAAGTTCTTAATTTTCTCCCTTTTAATCAGCATAACACCAATATTTGCTTTTCCTCATCTCTCTGATTCCAACCTTCAGCAAAAACTAATTGGCACCTGGAATGACAATGAAGGTTTCCCCAAAGAATGTCAGATTAGCGGCGGAACAAATTTACGCGCACACCATATTATTACCATGAATGCGAAGCTTTCATGTTTTAAAACTATTCATTCTACACTTGATGTTTCAGGTTATTGGACAGTTGAAGATGGTATTCTAATCGAAAAAGTTAAAAAAGCGGATGATAAAAGTAATAACCCAATGTTTTTAACGTTTTTAAAAAGTGCCTTTCATCAAGGCATGGTGACCAAAGATAAGATACTTTATATTGATAATAAAAAATTAACATTAAAATCACTTGATGATGGCGATGTCTATTCCGAAACGAAAATAAAATAATAAACGGCCAACAAGATCTGGTTAGAGGTGTTTTTTTGGATAAACTTTCAATATCCCTTTCAAACACTTAATCATTAAATGATTAATATAAGGAACTATTATGCCAACGATTAACGTAAATAATATTAACATTAATTTTGAGACATCAGGCGAAGGTGAACCACTGGTATTATTACATGGCCTACAAAGCGATATTGATATTTTTGATTCGATTCGACATAAATTAAGTAATTTATATAATGTTATCGTTTTTGATCAACGAGGTTCGGGTAAAACGGATAAACCAGATTGTGAATATTCAATGTCCTTATTGGCAAGTGATACTAAAGAATTCTTACAACAATTAAAAATTGAAAAGGTTAATATTTTTGGTATTTCAATGGGGGGAATGGTTGCACAAGCTATTGCGATAGATTTTCCAGAAATTGTTAAAACGCTTATATTAGGTTGTACTATTCCCGGTGATTTTGCTCACATGGTTCCAGTTAACGAAAATCCAAATAAAGATATAGCATTTAGTCCGGATGAAACCATTCCGCCCGAAGTCCGAGCAAAAGCACTAGCGGATATTATCTATGCGCCTGGCTTTATTGAAAAACATCCTGATATATTACAAAAATTAATTGCTGATAGAAAAAAAACACCAATTAGTGGTGTGGGTTTACAGCATCGCATTGAAGCCATAGAAAACAGTGATATGTTTAATCAATTGAGTAATATTAAAAATAAAACTATGGTGATCACAGGAAAAAATGATCAATCAGTTCATTGGCAAAACTCAAAAATATTACATGAACAAATTAAAGGTTCGGTATTTGAACTGTTAGAACCAGCAGGGCATGTTTTTTGGGATGAACATCCTGATAAAACGG
This sequence comes from uncultured Legionellales bacterium, assembly GCA_964352985.1. Taxonomy (GTDB): domain Bacteria; phylum Pseudomonadota; class Gammaproteobacteria; order JAHCLG01; family JAHCLG01; genus CAYGUK01. Next base: position 17,706 of record CAYGUK010000015.1, on the reverse strand, counting down.
TTCAAATAATTTCTGAATTTATAAAACACTCAAATAATTAAAATAGATAAATTGTTCTATTGATTGTAAACCGATAACATTATTTCACTAAGACTAAAAATAATAGCGGGTATAGGCATTGTGATTATTTATTACACGGGTTTATAGCCTAGTTACAAATTTGTTTTTTGTAATTTATTTATTAGGCAATTTTTATAAATTGGAATTCTCTCGAGTTATTACCAAAAACATTAATGCAAAAACAAAAATAATTAATAAAGATTTGAAACTAAATCATTTATTCATCAATATTATGCACTACTATTTATTAAGATAATACTACACGATATGATTAACTAAATATACATAAAAAGTTTGACTTATATCCATTTATGAATAAACTATGGTTAGTTTTATGCGATTAAAGCAATATATGATATGTCATTAATAAATACAAAATCTTGTTATATCGACATATCCTTCGATATCGATACCCCAAAGTTTTGGGGCACTGAAATCAAAGGATATGAAACAATGTCCGAAATGTTTGATTTCGGTATCGCCATGATCCGTGAAAATAAACCGTTTGACTATAAATCAATCTTAGGCAAGCGCGCCAACATTAAAATTTATCAACAAGGAAAATGTGTTAAACAATTAAATGGTCATGTCTCGGCAATGAATTCCGGTGAACAATTATTTACTGGCACTTATTTTCATAATATGAAAATATCCCCTTGGACCATCAAACTATCACAAACACATCGTTATCAAATCTTTCAAGATAAAACTTTTGTAGAAATATTCCAACAAATTGCCAGAGAAACCGGTATTGCGCATTACGACACACATTTAATCAACAAAAAATTACAAAAAAGACCTTATACCGTTCAATACGATGAAACCGATTTAGAATTTATTCATCGCTTGTTACAACAAGAAGGTATTTTTTATTTTTTCGAACATCATGATGATAAACACGTGATGGTGCTGTGTGATAACGTTCATTTTCTAAAAGCGTTGAAATCAAAACAATATAGTCATGCAGAAATGGGTCGACCACATTTAAATGATTTTATAATTAGGGTAGGGCAATATCCGCAAACCTTTATTGGCGCAAATGTGGATTTATCTGGCTGGAAAACCTTTGATGCTAATGCAAAAGTCATTGATACATTTAATCATCTTTCTTCAAAACAAAGTGTTGATTATCAATTTCCTGTTCATGCATTTGAACGCGAAGAAATGGAAAGCATAATAAAACGGGGCGCAAAATATAACGAAGCGCTCGCACATCGTTGCACTTTTGCGGGTAATGATATAGAAGTCAATCTTGCCAATTATTTTAATTTAACTGATCATCCTGATGAGTCTCACAATCGAAAATATTTAATTACGCATTATTATTTAGAAGCCATCGATACCACACACTTTTCAAAAGAACAAAGTCAACATCATAAACAATCTTTTTTTGTCAATGTTGATTGTCTCCCAGAGCCCTATACTTATGTGGCACCAGCACCCGTTAAATGGCCAGAATTATCAGGCTGCCATATTGGAAAAGTGTTAGGTCCAAAACCGCTTGAGCCACATACCGATGAATTCGGCAGAATAAAAGTAGAAATGCAGTGGAATAGTGATCATAAACCCACATGCTGGATCCCCGTTGTCCAAACTGTTGCGGGGCCATTACATGGCGACTTATTTATACCACGCGCAAGTGATGAAGTAGCGATAAACTTTTTTAATGGAAATCCAGATTTACCCGTAATTATAGGTGCGTTTTATAATGGAATAAATTTACCGCCAAATGATAATGAAGAATATGAAGTCTACACTTCAATAGAAACGCTATGCCAAGCTAATCCGGCATTAAAAAATCAAATTATTTTTAATGATAAAATAGGTGATGAAAATATTGAGATTAATGCTGCAAAAGATTTAGTTATTGATGTCGCAAATGATTTAAATGAACATATTGGCGGTAATTTAATTGAACAAGTCGACGGCGAACGAAGTGTTACAGTCGAAAAAGGCAGCTATACCTTAAATGCAGGCGAAGCGCTGTTTAAAGTGGGTAACAGTGAATTACGTTTAGATGAAAATGGTTTAACGCTAAAAGCGGATAAAGTTATTTTTGAAACAGAAGCAGGTGTTAGTGCACCCATTTCAACAATAGGTGATCATCATAAATGTTTAAAATTAAACTTAACCACCTTAGTGCCGCATATCGGTGGTGCGATTATGTCGGGATCACCGAATATTTTTATCCAAGGAAAACCCGTTGCGAGAGTCGGGGATAAAGCACATTGCTTAATGTTTCACGATAAAATTACCCATGGCATTCCAACACTCACCGCTAATGGTCGTCCTGTCGCCTACGCAGGATCTAAAACTGATCACAACGGCAAAGTGACTCAAGGTTCGCACAAATCTGCAAGTGGAAAATATTCAGCTCCTCCGATGAAAAAACATTTTAATGGATTACAAACAATAAAAGTGCTACCGCAATTTAGAAAAATAGTTCCTGAAAATAAATTTGACGATTTATCAACACTGTTACGATTGCCCGAAACACTTCAGTCATTAATTATCAATGACATAATAAAACATTATACCCCTGAAAAAATTGAAGATGCGAAGACAATAAAATTACCAAAAGATTATAAAAAATGGACACAATTAATTAAAAATAAAAGTTTAATCGAAACAGCAAAAAAAGCACTACACTTAGATAAAACCCAAAATTTACAAAACGGCTGGATTTATGTTTTGGGTGAATGCGCCGATGCCCCAGAACCAGATTTTCAACAAATGCATGGCTTCAAAGAATATGCCGTAATTGATGCTGATGGTAAATATTCATTTGCCGAAGTCGACTTAAGCCAACATGCTGGAAAAGATTTGCGTCCCTCACAAGGCGAGAAAGACTTCATAGAATTACCGTATCAATATATAAAAGACGATAAACCCAAGAGTTCACCTTTTAAAGTTCAAGTTTTATTTTCACAAACACAATTATCTTGGCCGAGATTGCATAGACTTGCAGGGCTTGCGGCGAATGATAAACGTTTAAAAGAAATTAAAGAAAAAGATCAATTAGAATTAATTAGTAAAGTTCAATCTTACCCTGTTGATGAAAAATTTCGTGAAAAGCGGGCGGGGAAATTTATTCCACAAGATGATTTGACGATGGTTTATAATGTTCAATATATGGAAGGGAAAAAGAAGATTATATCAACAGAGGGTAGCGAACAAACAACCTGGAAAAATAATAGCCTCTATTACACATCAGATATAATTGATTATGCTGTATTATTATTGAATGATCCGATTGGTATGGTTGTTGTTGGAAACACGATTATTTTCAATCTTATAAAGCAATATAAACACATCCTAAAATCATTACCCAACAAGAATATCAATATCACTTCAAAAGAAGGTGAACAAAAAGAAGTTAGTTATTTCCATTCGGCATTACTCGCTCAACAACTATTTAAGCAATATAATTATGGAAACATTATAAAACATAATGGAAATTATTGTAGCCTTGAGACAAATGAAGAATTACCTTGGGCAAAAGCCGAGGATATGATAGAACAATATAAATTAGATTGGTGGCTAGATCATTTTCCAAGAGAAGCTATCCACGGTTTAATCCATCAAATACAACATGATTGTGTCACTATTTTATTAGAAAATTGGGATGTTGAGAATGAATCCCCAAAATCCCCGAAGGATACTACTTCATGGCATGTAGATATCGACGAATGTTTAAAGGACTTGTTCGCTAAAAATAAAAATGTGTTTGGTCTCGCGTATTCCTATTTACAAGGACTAATTTCACTACTTTGCTTAGATACGAGGGCCACCGATGAGAAAATGACTGTCGATAATCGTTTTATTAATCATAATGATCTTCTGATTGAATATAAGCATGCTTTATATAATTATGATAAATATGATAAATTTTTTCCTTATTTCATCGTTAAATATAAAAACAACGACATTATGGGGGTTGCTAATGGAATAAAATTAATTCCATTACAAATGCCAGCCGGACTACTCTATTTAGATATTTTTCATAATGAAAAGTACCCTATTCATCATTGCTTTTTTCCACATAGTGAGATATCTCATCAAGCAAGCGATGATCTACTTATTTATTTAAAAGGAGAAGGTTATTTTCAAACAGCAGGTTTTGAGCACGCATTTAAAGCAAAAGACATCGAGATAGAAAGTAGTGAAGATGAAAAAGAAAATCCTATACCCGAAAAAATCAATGATTTCTTTTCAACAATCCTCACCTCTTATATCTCAAAGGCGTCACGGATCAGAGAAAGAAAAATAAAATTTGTTAATCAAACTATAAAAGATGTTGCCAATAAATCACGACGTGCTCGACGTCTTTATCACAAATTATTACGGCATGGTTCCAATGAAGACTTCGATAAAATGGCAAAACGCTTTATTGAAGAATATGATCACTCACCACAAATTAGAAAATATTTATCTAAGAAAAATTTTGATACATTCTCATCAATTGCAAAAAATCCTAATGAGGGTATTGAATTATATCCTGCTGTTAGAAAGATGCAAAAAGCAACAGCAGTTATAGGTTTGTATTTTGTTATTATGTCGTGCTATGAAGAATACGCCAATGATTTAGCTAAGTCTACACAACATAAAAGCGCTTTAGTTTTAATATCAGATATTACCTATAACTTGGCAAGATTAGGTTCACCTTTACAAGCTTCACAAGAAATATTAGGCAAATTTTTTGGGGAAGAAAAAGTTGAGAAATGGATCAACGAATCCAAAGTTGGGAAATATTGTGAAAAGTTGACTAGAAAAATTACTCATTCATTACTCGGTAAAAAAACTGAAACTAAATTAACCTCATTAATAAATGGTTGGGGGATAGTCGCCTGTGGTTTAGATTTAGGCTCAAGCATATTAGGTCTTATTAATGTTGTAACCGGAAACGGTAGTGAAGACCCAGCACGTGTAATTAGTCAATTATTTGATACGGTTGGTAATGGATTTCTTTTCACAAGTAATTTTGTGAATAAAGATAATAATTTATTAGCATCTAAGGTAAAATCTAAAGTTGTTAATGAAAAAATGACAACAGTTACGAATACTAATACAGCTTCAGAAAGTCTTATTTTACCAGAGGCAAATCAGATAACACCTATTCCAAATAAAACTGAAGTAAGTAAGATTGCGATTAAACAAACATCCTCCGAAGCTCTTGATGTGTTTACAACTGATGAAGTTTTTGCTCTTACTACATCAGAATTATTTGGTTACATTGGTATTGCTTGTATTATTATAAGCTCAATTGTTTCTGAATTAGAACATAATGCTTTTCAAATCTGGGCGGAAAATAGTCCATTTAATAGTGATGATGCTAATATTTATTTACCTTGGGCAAATCATCCATCTATTCTTTATCATGCTTTAATCGCTTTAATTGTATATCCAGTATTTAATGTAAAATTAAATCAAATCTGCGAAAACCAGTATGAAAAGACAATCAAGATATCTGCATATGTACCATCCTTAAAGAATTTTGAGAAACTGCAACATGGGTATTTAAATTTAGAATATGATTATAAATATGATGTTCAAAGTTCTGATAATTTCGGTGGGTATAAAACAGAATTATTACCAGATAATTTATTTGATATGAATAAATTTTATATCTCTCAGAATGTTGAAGTTAATGATCAACAAGGTTATGTTCATGAAATAGTTTTTAATCAAAATAAAATTTTAAAAACAGCCATGAATATAGCTCATGAAATTGATACTTCCGCAGTTTTCAAATTAAAGATTATACCTAAGGCACAACTTGACTATGGGAAATCTTCATTCCCACCTGATAATATTCCATATCCTAATTCAGAAGGGAGAGTAGACAAAGTTGTCAATTGGATAGATAATGCTTTAAATCTTAATGACAAGCTAAAAATTCAAGAATCTCATCAATGGTGGGTTGGTGAAGAGTATACCATTATATGATAAAGGATTGTTTTAAAATGAAAGAAATAGTTTCTAAATTTGTATTTGTTATATTATTAATGTTTAGCTACAACATATTGGCGAATCAAAATATTAATATCAAAATGTTACAAGAACGTGCTAGAGATGGAGACAGCAATGCTCAAGTAACTTTAGGTTACTATTATTATAGCGGACAATATGTTAAAGCAAACCCTCAGAAAGCATTTGAATTATTCAAAGAAGCAGCAAAGTCAGGTAACAAAGCTGCATATGGTAATTTAGGTGTATTTTATCAACTAGGATTAAATAATGTAAAACCAGATTATAAAAAAGCATTACAATATTTTACTCTTGCAGCCAACAACGGTTATCCAGTCTTTTGGAGTTATATAGGAATAATGTATCAAAAAGGACAAGGTGTTGAAAAAGATATTAATAAAGCATTTAAATATGAATTAATGTCAGCGAATGCCAATGTTGCAATTGGGCAGTTTAATCTAGCGAATTTATACGCCAGTTTGAAACAGTTTGATAAGGCTTATTATTGGTATTTAAGATCGGCAAATAATGATTTTATAAAATCAATTAGAAAATTAGCATTCTATTATGAATTTGGAGTCGGCACCGATAAAAATTATGCTAAAGCATATAAATGGTTTTCTATAGGTAAAAATAAAGGTGATAAAATCTCAACAAACGAACTAGCATATCTCACAAAAAAAATGACCCCTGAAGAAATTCAACAAGGAAAAGCATTATTACAAAATAATACAACTGATCTGGGCGTTTTAGAGCAAGCAGATGCTAATCATAATGCAATTCAAAACGCGATTGATCGTTTAAACTAAATGATGATAAATATCTATCGGCATCTATCATGCATATAAAAGATATTTGTATATTTTATATCCAACATTTTCTACTTATAAATACCTAATAATGCTATTGCGTGAAAATATATAATCCGCTAAGATATCCAGCTAAAATGCATATATTAAGGAAAAGAAAGTAAAACATGGAATGTGATTCACAGGGTACAAAAATTGTTAAATGGGATCGTAAGATATTAACACTTGCCTTTAGTGAAATGTGTGATAGATTTGTTTTCTATGGCACATTGACAATGCTTATTCTTTATCTCACAAGTGTTTATCATTTCTCAGATCAAAAAGCATATGATTTATGGGGCGCTTATATAGCGTTTGGTTTTGGATTGCCGGTAGTTGGTGGATATTGTGCTGATCGTTTTCTCGGATTATCGCAAGCAATAAAACTTGGTGCTTATTCAATTATTATTGGTTGTTTATTTTTATTATTTAATCAAATTGTATTATTTTACATTGGATTATCAATATTATTAATTGGTATTGGTTTTTTCAAAGGCAATATTAGCGCTTATTTAGGCACTTTTTATCAAGAAGATTCAAATCAAAAAGATCAAGCCTATACTTTATTTTTCATGGGGATGACATCTGGTGCTTTATTAGGACCTGTTGTATTTGGTTTATTGATTAAATATGTTGGATGGCATGCTGGATTCTGTTTAGCTGCAATTGGCATGATAATTACTTTATTTTTATTTTCAAAAATTGAATCAAAGTCATCAAGTGATGTTTTTATAATAAACAAATTAGCATATCCAAAATATATTTTTTTCTATATATGCTTTATCAGTTTTATTGCAATATTATTTAATTTTGCATTTATAGCTAATATTTTTACAGCTCTATTAGCGTTTTCAGCAATATTCATTATTTCAATTTATGTTATTCAAAAAGATAAACAATCAATTACGAATGTTATTGGCATAATATTATTGGGATTAATTACTATTGGATTTTACGCAAGTTCATTCCAAGTGGATGGTTCACTTTTATTATACGTAAAAAGATTTACTGAACATAGAATTATAAACTGGATTATTCCACCAGGTACTTTTAGCTCTTTATCTTCTTTTGCTGCATTAATTTCAGCACCATTTTTAGCTAGATTTTGGGGTGTTTTATCAGAAAAAGGTATATTGTTAAAGCCGACCCATAAAATTTTATTTGGCTATGTGGCGACTATTATAAGTTTCTTAATAATGAATTTATCTACGCATTTTGATGGTCAAAATTATTTAAATTTATTATTTATTTTTGTTGGAAATATTTTTCTTGGAATTGGTAGTAGTTGTATTATTCCGATTACATTATCAGCAGTATCACATTATGCACCAAAAAAATTAGTGGGTACATTAATGGGAATTATGTTTTTAGTTGCTGCTGTATCAGGATTTTTCGCTAGTGTTTTAGGAAAACTAACTAAATCTTCAAACTCATTATATTTAATAGGAGGAATTCAACGATTATTTTTTGATACTGCTTTACTACTTATTATATTTTTCTTAATTCTTTTAATATTAACCCCAATAATACATAAACTATTAAGCGAAAATTAAAATGAGTGAAATTCAAAAAGTTGAATGGCAAGATATTCGATCCGAAGTTAACATAGTTAATTCACAATTTGCAGAATTAATTGATGAATTATCACCTGATAGCAAATTACCATTATATGTTGCTAAATATGATTATGGTGAAATAATTGAAAATGGCTTTGCTTTTTTTTATCCGGATAATAGAGGCAAAGTTTTAACACTGGATAATATAAAAGATAGACAATTTCAACATGATTTTTCATATGTTGGAATAGGTACGCCTGCTGGTATTGTCTTAGATAAATCATTAGAGATATTTATTGAATCTGGAAGTAGAATAATACCGAGAAAAGTTTATACTTCTGGCGATATTTTTGCTCTATGGGGTAAACTACAAACAAATAAAAGATTTCATCCTACACCAGTTATGAAAACAACTGCAGGTGCTAGAAGTATATTTATGTTACCTAATATTTCTGATCAATTTCATTTTTTAAAATTGAGAGATAAATTAAATATTAAAATTGAAATCCCTAATGAGCTGGAAGAACAATGGAGTTTATTTCGTGCAATTACAAAGAAAAAGCAATCAAATTGGCAAGTAAAAGTATTATTATTGACAACTGATTGGATGGATTTAATCAGGAATGATTCTGCCTGGAATAAACTATATTGCTATCTTTTACAACAAGCCTGGTTGAATTCATCTTATGAGAGAAATCAAATATTTTATGATCATGCATTATCAAGAATAATGGAAATGAAAAATTTGAAACCAAACCCTTATTTAGTTGATACTTTTAAATATATTTTATCAATAGCATTAGGCGCATTTCCTGGATTTACAATTGCTACCGATGAAACTTATATGCCAACAAAATTATTGCAAGAAATTTTCATTGAAGATTATGGTTTAAAACATTATTGGCCAACACTTTTTCATCCAATACAATATGATTTTGATAGTTCTGATTTTCCTATCTATTATTCGTTACAATATCCAACTACATTGATTTTTTCACCGAAATCAAGAAAATTAACTACAACGTTACAAGATCTTCGAGACATGATTAATATCTATGAAAAATTTAATGATGCAATAAATACTGGATTTTTAGGATTAAAAGAAACTGTTATTGGTGAGTTTTTAAAAAGGATCAATTTTTTATTCTTTCATTCAAAACCTGATAAACATGGAGAAATTTTACCCTCAGAACTAATTGGAGAGTATGATAACCGATATATGAATCATATGTATATGAATGGAACCGAAAGAAGAATCTCATCAGCAGGGGCATTCTTACGAGGGTGTATTGGATTATTTCCTAATAAAATGTATAATAATGAACAACATAACTAGAAAGTGGTAATGTTTCCAGGAGTAATACCTATGTTATATTTAATTGTAATTGAAAATTTAACAGATGAAAATTATTGGCATGATCAAACACATTCAGATCTTATAGATTATGAATGTGATTCAGATGAATTAATCTAAATAAGTCAAATGCCAAAAATTAAATTCCCAACTCAAATATCTAAATTCATTAATGTAGATTCAGAAATTACGATATCTGGCAACAGTATAAATTCACTATTAAATAATCTTTTCCAAAACTTTCCACAATTACAAAAAAGTTTAATGTCAGAAAACAATAATGATTTGCAAGCTCATATTAGATTAGCTTTAAATGATGAAATTATTAATTCAATGGAATATACATTAAAAGATGACGATATCATAACCATTCTAATTGCAACTGCTGGTGGATAATATCAATTAAGTAATACTTTTATTTTATTCAACTTCGTATTAAGATACATATACTATAAATAAAATATTAGAGAAAATGGAAAAACTAATAGAAGTCGCAGGATCTTTTAGAAAAACATGCCCTAAGGATTTTTTATCTAAATTAATGCCTATCTTATCAGACGTGGGGATCACAAGAGTAGCCAACGTAACTGGATTAGATAATATTGGCATTCCCGTTTATCAAGCTATTCGTCCTAATGCCAAGCATCTTTCAGTTTCACAAGGTAAGGGGATTAATGATGCAGAAGCACAAGTATCCTCAATTATTGAATCATTAGAATTATTTCATTTGGAAAATATTCCAAATAGTACTGTTAATGGAAATTATAATAAGTTAAAAGACAATCATAATTTGATTTCACCCACATTACTTAATAAAGGAATTATCCATGAAAAGAGTATAAATAATATTTCTTTTTCATGGGTTGAAGCTAAAAATATTTTCACAAGTGAATTAATATTAATACCAAAAACGTTGATTAATATGGATAGTACTATTATTGATGAACAACGAAAATACTTTAGAATTTCAACAAATGGTATTGCTGGCGGTACTTCTTTTGATGATGCATTGATTCATGCATTATTAGAATTAGTCGAAAGAGACGTAATAAATAATCAACTAATAGCACCCAATCAAAAAGAAATTACAAAACAGATAAACATAAATTCATTAAGCGATATTAGGTTACTCCAGGAGTTAATAAATAAAATATTTTCAGCCAATTTAACGATAAATTTATTTTATATCCAAAATAAATATAATTTACCTGTTTGTATTTGTGAATTATTAGAACAAGAAAATGTCAGGCACAAAAGAATCATAGGCGCTTGTTATGGTCAAGCATGTCATTTAACAATCGATAATGCTGTTATTAAATCAATATTAGAAGCTATCCAAACTAGATTGACACTAATCACTGGAAGCCGCGATGATATTTTCGAAAATTATTATAAAAAACGTATTATAGGTAAATCATTATTTCAAGAAAAAGCAGCATTAATAAATATGGATGCTCTAAATACTAAAAATTTCAACAATCTTATCGATGCAAAAAACTACATATTAAATGCTTTAGTAGCAAATAATATCTCTGATGTTATTTATATTGATCATACCAAAGAAAATATTAACATACCTATTGTTCAGGTTATTTCTCCTACGCTAGAGTTGTCATTATGAAAAATATTCATATATTTCTAGGGCCAACATTAGATAAAAATATTGCGAAATCAATTATTCCATTTGCAAAATATTTTCCACCAATAAAACATGGTGATTTAATTAAATCATTACTAGATAAACCAGATGTTATTTTAATTATTGATGGCTACTTTGAAAATGTTCCTGCTGTTTGGCATAAAGAAATATTATTTGCTTTACAGAGAAAAGTGGTTGTGATTGGTGCTTCTAGCATGGGTGCTTTGCGCGCATCTGAATTGCATCAATTAGGCATGATTGGGATTGGAGAAATATTCAAATGTTATAAAAATGGTAGTATTAATGATGATGATGAGGTTGCAGTATTTCATTTTAATGAAAATAATAACTATATTCCAATTAGTGATGCAATGATAAATATTCGCTTTACAATTACAAATGCTATAAACAAAAACAAAATAACAAAAGAAGCAGGTCAAAAATTATTACGATATTTTAAGGATAAATATTATATTGATAGAAATTTTTCAGAATTAAAATCAATTTATTTAAATAATGATTTTAGAACTTTAGATATAGATTGGTTGTTAAGTAACTTTATTGATCAGAAAAAAGAAGATGCAATAACAGCTTTAAAATATTTAGAGAATATTGACTTAAGTAAGTTGAAATTTAGCACAATTAATTTCAACTTTAGTTCATCCATTAATGCTATTATTAAAAATCAACAATGCACTACACTATCATTGAAAGATGACTTTGGGGTGCTATATCGCAGACTTGGTATGCTCATGTATTATTTTAATACTATCAGTAACATCATGTTTTGCACTAATCAAAAAATTGAGATCATCTTATCTCATTTATATAATATTATATGTGATAAGGAAAATACTAATTCATTAATAGAGTTGAACAAATTATTAAACTGTCTTCATAATAAAAATTTATTTTTTAGGGCACATCAATTATTAACTTTGCTGGGAGTTACTAATATATTAAATCCATTGTTATTTGATGATTGTCATCAAGAAGAAATTATTACCTATTTTAAGAGTGATTATAAAAGAGAATTTTATTCTGTAATATTACACACTATTTGTTGGGAACATTTAAAAAACTATTTAGATATTGATGTTACAAAAATAAATAAAATTTATTTACAAAATTATACAAATAAATTTCGAAAATCTTTTAAGTTGGAGACAGTCACAAAAACTAATGAATGGCTAGAACAAAATAATTTATCTCAGAAAGAATTTGAAATAATGATGCGAGATGCTTGTTTATTTAAATATTTTGTTATTGATGGAAATATCGAACAGATTCTGCCAACATCCCTAATAATGAAGGATTGGACACAATATGCTGTTGAGCTATGTGAAAAATTGTGTATAATCAACGAGCAAGACTGGAAAGTATTTGCCCAATAAAAACACCATATGTTTTCTATATATAGTAAATAATTTATAATTTTCACATTCTAATAAATTTTCTCTTATGTTTTCATACACTTCACCAGACAATGAAAGGAGACACTCTATGAGAACTAACTTGGATTGTAATTTGTTATCAATCGATGAGCAGCCAAAAAATCTAATCGATAATACAACAAAAAATAAACGCTTTTATATAAAAACAATAAACCGAGAATTTGATAATAATACATCTCTGTTAATTTATGATAATTTATCAAAATGTGAAATAATGCGAACTATATCAGAAATTTTTTTAAATTTTGAAATGTTAGAACATTTTAATACAAAAGATATAAAAATTTTACATTTCTTAATGAGTGATTATCAGCAGCTAATAGAAAAAAAGAAGATTAAAAAAATTAAGCAATAAGATTAATTACAAGATTATTTCTAAAACTTATTTCTTTGGAATATTAGTTGATATGAAATAGGAGAAACTTATACTTAATCAATTTACAGCATCCCTCTGTGCTAATATCAATGAGGAAAAAAGATCTGCAAAATTAACATGTGGCAGCATGGAGAAAATTAATAACAAATACAAATAAGCAAAGAACAAAGGAACCACAAAGACCAACTTATCAGTTACATTTGTCGGCCTACGACCTCCATCAGTAATTGATAAGTTGGTTAACACTCAAGTTGAAATGCCAGCTCAAGAGGCAATGATTAATAACAAAAAACGACGTAACATCACGGTGAAATATAAGCTGCGTATTCTTGATGAGTTAAATAATACGACTCTACATGGGGAATAAGGCGCAATATTACAACGAGAAAGTTTATATAGCTTACAAATTACGGATTGGCGAAGACTACGTGAAGTCGACGCGTTACCAGCACTTTTCAAATCACGAGGTTGAAAATGCAGTTAACCCCTGAGCAAGAAATACTGAGCCGGCTTTAAAAAAAATGCTAGATTAAAAGCAAATCTTAATTAAGCTGAGGTGATTATTAATATTCAAAAAGTCTCATAGATATTCGACGTCACGCTCCCGACACTCGAGACGAATGAGAGCAAGAAATGATGGATAATTAACATTGCATGCCGACCTTGGTTCTAGCATGCGCTCGAAACCAGTTGCGTTTTTATTTACTGAATTATATGTCGAAAAACACATTTTAGGCCATATACCAGGAATTATAATCAATTTTTTGTATCACAATTTGAAACTTTAAATTATTGCGCAGCATTTCCAATATGTTTTCACCTTATTAAAAAAATAAATCTGTTTACCGTGATTTTTTTGATTAATAACAACGAACATCGTCATTCAGATATTAATAGATTAACACCTGCATCTGTTTATTACGGATTTATTGATGATATTTCATAATAACGTATTACAGATGGCTTATAATAAAAATCCATTGCGCTTTAAATATAAAATACCAACTACGGCCACGTTTCATGAAGCTGTTTGGATTAGTAAGCCTCATGAAAATATTGAAAGTCTGAAGGTGTATGATGTATTATGATTAGAATATTATTTTCTTAGCAATGTGCCCCAATGAGATTGAAAGGTTCTGTATAGCTAATCAAACAGTGGTGGCTTAATCAATACGGTTAATGCATTATCACTTCTCAATTTAGGTCTTTCGCTAAAACGAAAAATTAATTACTGAAATGGTTTCGCTGTAAATGATGAATTATCGCTACCATGAAGATAAATATAGCCTTTAAGTGTTTTTTTTTATTAATGTTGCTGAACCACGACCAGAGACAATGTCTCCTTCATCATCACCTTGAAATGTAAATTCAATACTAAATTCATCAGTAGTGTCATTTTTAATTACATAGAAAATATCAGCATAAATACATCCAAAATGTAATTCACCAGAATTAGAATTTTTATTGAATTCAATATAACCTGGTTCTACTAAATTTATATAATCACTATCCCATTGATCCATGCTTATAATCTTCCATTTCCCCTGTAGTTGATTTTTCGACATTATTTAATAACCTCAATAAGATTCGATATTATACACAATAGTATTAAGGTTATCATTCTTTCTCAATTGCTCAAGATTTAAAATAATTAATATTTACCTAATCTACTAGCTAAAACTTTTCGTTGATCTACAAGATTGTCGGTAGTCTATTCATTATGCTATTAGCATCAGTATAACCTATAGTATGAACATTAATTAACATATTATTAATGAATGTTGAAATTGCATCAAAATTAATTTCTTCAAATAAGAATCCATAGACATGGTTGTCAATATAACGTTTAAAGTCATTCATATGTCCCGTAATTCGATAGATATTGGTTTTTCAAGAATTCTTTTCCTCTTGCTGAAAAGAATTAATTACAGCGGGATTAAGGTGGAAATCAGATTTTATAATAAACATTTCTAATAGTTTGAAAAAGATGAATAGATCTTTTTTGTATCACCAATGAGAGAGTAAGCTAATAATAGCGTGCAACAATACTTAGTATGAGTGAACAATGCTACTATTATACGATTAATAATTATCCTATCCTATAACCCAATCGTCGAGGGGATTTATATTGCTATTTGGGGAGGGTTATTTTTTGATACGGCAATCTGCTGAAAATTGTTTCGTATAACTAAATTGTGCCATTATTTTATTCTCAATTAAATCTGTAATAAGAAATTGATTTTCATCTATTTTATGTTGGCACATAATAAATTTTCAATGACAGTAATCATGTTCTAGCTGGAATAAACTGATGAAATACCCTCACGGGAATGGCCCAAAACGATATTTATAAGTTTCTGTGCTTAAATATCTGCAATTTTTTGTTCTGCCGTTAATTCTTTAATATGTTTACTATTATTAATAGAACAATCAAATCCGGTTAAATCTTTATATAGTTTCTGCGCATCAGCATGCTACAATCCGTGTGAAATTGCTCACTCACTTTTCAGAGTTATTAATTAATAAACTAGGGGGTGAATCTTGGAAAGGGGTTATTGAGGACTGATATTTGATTATTGATAGGTAGATAAAATCAAAATAGTATATTAATAGTAAAATAATTTGGATAAGACAAATGGTATATGATTTAGAAAAAGAGTTATCAAAATTAACGGTGAAAAAATTGGCTGATTTATTATCGGAACACTCACAAAGCGATACCGAATTACATGAAAAATGTGAATTACTTTTAGCATCTAAAGAAATAAATAATATGGCAAAGCTAATTAGGGAAAAAATAAGAAGTATAGTAAGTGGAAAAAAATTTTATGATTGGAGGCATGCTCATGCATTTTCATCTGTTCTAAACCATTTACGCACTTCCATCGTTAATGAGATATTACCCAAAAATCCAAAGTTGGCAGCAGATTTATTAGAAGAAATAATATTAAATGATAGTGCTATTATTGATTCTGTAGATGATTCTAGTGGTTATATGGGACAAGTATTTTATGATATTGTTGAAGATTGGGGACATGCTTGGGAGAAAATTGTACCTCGAGATGAGATTGCATTAGCAGATAAAGTTTTTACTACATTTATGGGAAATAACTATGGTGTTAGAGACAATATTATCAAGAAATTTTCAAATGCATTAGGTGATAAAGGGATCAATCATATAGAGCAAAAACTTAATAATCTTTTTAATTCAAAAAATGATGATTCATATAGGTACCTTACAATTCGGATAGGATTACAAGAAATAGCAGAAATTAGACAAGACATGACGATGTATATTAAATATGCTACTGATTCAGGAAAAGTTTTTAATAGCATGATATTAGATAAAATTATTGAACATTTTATTGAGTATGATAGACCAAGTGAAGCATTAGATTGGTTAAATAAATATAAAGATAGTAAAGATAAAGCGTTTAGTCATGATCGACTAATGCTAAAAGTAAACCAATGTTTAGGTAATATTGAAGCAATTAAAGAAAATCATTGGACTTTGTTTTGTAAATCTTTGAGCATTGATAATTTTACTAGTTTGATTGATTTGTTGGATCAAAAAGAAAAAGTTAATTACCGTAAAAAGGCTATAAAAATAGCTCTAAATTATAGTGATGTATTAGATGCAATCAATTTTTTACAATTAATAAATGAATTTGATCAGGCAACTCATTTATTACATCATCAATATCACTCAATTAATGGAGATTGGTATTCTCAGCTACAAGCTATTGCAAATCACTTTGAAGAGAAAAAATATTACTTAGAAACTGTTCTAATTTATCGACGATTAGCAGAATCAATTTTGAAAAGAGCAAAATCAACAATTTATCATTATGCCGTGTCTTATTTGAAAAAAGCAAAGAAATTAGAATCAGAGATTGTTAATTGGGACAAATATCCGAAATCATCTGAATATATACCGCAATTACGTGAAATTCATGGGCGAAAATATGCGTTTTGGTCTAAGTTTGAAGATTGATGAGTAGAGTAACTTAAAGCGTTGGTATTTTAGGTTTTTATTGATAAGCAAGATGAGCGTGTAAACAAGCGTAAAAACATTATATAGAGTTACGTTTTTCGCAATTTTTTATCGAACTCATATCGTTCGAATTCTCCGGGAGGAGAGATCATATATACGGGTAACTAAGGGCTTCGTCAGAAAAGAAATAATGTAATCGATATATGGCGCGCCCGGAGAGATTGATTCCTCAGTCACTTCGTTCCTTCGTCACCCCTTTGGGGCGGCGAAGCCGTCTAAAAATAATTGCCGCGCGTTGCGCTCTTCGCAATTATTTTTATCGAACTCTTATCGTTCGAATTCTCCGGGAGGAGAGACTATATATTCGTATAGCTAATGACTACGTCAGGAAAATAATAATGAAGTTAATCTATGGCGCGCCCGGAGAGATTCGAACTCCCGACCGCCTGGTTCGTAGC